>DAOUTQ010000139.1 GCA_030668615.1 Bacteroidales bacterium
GTATTGAGATATACTATTTGTGCTAACTCGCCTGAACAAAAAGATAATGATTTTACATGGAAAGATTTCCAGACTCGCAATAACTCTGAACTTGTAGCTATTTTCGGAAACTTTGTAAACAGAACATTAGTCCTTACACACAAGTATTACGATGGTAAAGTTCCTGCACGTGGAGAACTAACTGATTTTGACAAAGAAACACTTGCAGAGATTTCTGTTATTAAAGGAAATCTGGAAAAAAGCATTGAAAATTTCCGATTCCGCGAAGCAGTAAAAATTGCTATGGATCTGGCTCGACTAGGAAACAAATACTTAGCTGATACAGAGCCTTGGAAAGTTATTAAAACAGATGAAGAGCGTGTAAAAACAATAATGAATATTTCTATTCAGATTACTGCTGCTTTATCGATTATTATGGAACCATTTTTACCATTTACTTGTGAAAAATTAAGAGGTTTCTTAAATATTGAAAAGATTGATTGGAATTTAGCAGGCGACTCTGATTTAATTCAAGTTGGACACACAATTAATAAGGCCAGCTTATTATTTGATAAAATCGAAGACGAAGAAATTGAAAAACAAATTCAGAAACTAATGGATTCAAGAAAAGCAAATGAGGCAGAAAATGTAAAAATTGAGCCTGCAAAAGATAATATTACTTACGACGAATTTATAAAAATGGATATTCGCGTTGGTACTATATTGGAAGCCGAGCGAGTGCCAAAAACCGATAAACTTATTAAGTTAAAAATTGATACAGGAATTGATCAGCGAACTGTAGTTTCTGGAATTGCTGTTGATCACAAACCTGAAGATATTATTGGTAAACAAGTAAGCGTTTTGGTTAACCTGGAACCAAGAAAAATTCGTGGAATTGAATCGCAAGGAATGATTTTAATGGCTGAAGATGCCTCCGGAAAATTAAACTTTGTAGTTCCTGATGATAAAACATCGAATGGTTCTGGAATAAAATAATTTATTAAATTGGTCTACACTTCGACAAGCTCAGTGTGACCAAAATAGAAATAAAAAGTTGTCATATTGAGCCTGTCGAAATATGTACAACTTTTTTTATATCAATTATTTGACAGAAACAAAAACACATAAAGCCTTTAAAATCGAAACTAAACAGGATTTCGAAAAACTGTTTAATGGTCATTACAGTAACTTATGTGCTTACTCCAATAATTTCTTAAAAGATGTTGATGCTTCCGAGGAAGTTGTTCAGGAAGTTTTATTTAAACTATGGACGAACAAAGAATCAATCATAATTACCTCATCAATTCAAAGTTATTTATTCAGGGCTGTTCGAAATGCCAGCCTCAACGTGTTAAAGCATGTCAATATTCGTGAGGATTACAAAATTCAGCACGAATACGAACGCAATGACGAGCTTTCGTCAGAAGATGAAATGATTGTTTCTGAACTGGATCAGAAAATTCGTGAAGCCATAGACCAGTTGCCTATCGAAAGAAAAAAAGTTTTTATCCTAAGTCGTTACGACGGATTAAAATATAAGGAAATAGCCGAAAAATTAAATATTTCTGTTAGCACCGTAGAAAATCAAATGGTAAAAGCGCTGAAATTTCTGCGCAAAGAGCTTAAGGATTATTTGCCGTGGTTAATATTGTTTTTTTATGATTTTTTTAAAAACGGATAGAGGTAAAAGATAAATGAGTTGTCATACTAATGTAAGAAATGAATAAAAACTCTGAACATATTGATGATAAGCTACTACTTCGCTTTCTGCTAGGAGAAGCAAGTAAGGATGAGATTCATCAGGTGGAAGAATGGCTTCAGTTATCTGAAAAAAATAAAAAATTATTAGATAATTATGAAGCAATTTGGTTGGAAGCTGGAAAGCTAACACCCAATCCTGTTGCCGTTGATACTGCATCTGTATGGGAAAAAATGTCAGACAGAGTTGATCAATACGAAGAACAGAAAAAATTACCAAAAACAATCTCACTAAAATCACGCTTTGCCTTAATTTCATCAAGCATTGCTGCTGCTGTAGTTATCGTTTTTGGCGTTTATCACTTACTTATAAAACCATCATTTAAAACACAAAATATTTTAATTGCAAGCACTGAAGAATTTGTTCGCGACACACTACCTGATGGCACAAACATTGCACTTAATTCAAATTCAACAATTACTTATCCTGAAAAGTTTGCTAAAAATGAACGAAGAGTGAAGCTCGAAGGAGAAGCTTTCTTTAATGTTGAACATAATAAAGAACAACCATTTATAATTGAAGCAGGGAATGCTTTTATAAAAGTTCTGGGAACATCATTTGACGTTAAAGCTTATGCCGACTCTGAAATTGAAGTCATTGTAACCGACGGATTGGTTCAGTTATTTACTGTTGATTCTGAAACAATGGATACAACATCCATTCTTCTTAAAGCAGGCGAAAAAGGGAAAATAGCAATTAACGAAAGAGAACCAATTTATGTAGCTGATCGAATTCCTGATGAAATATATTGGATGGATTATACATTAATATTTAATGATACAGATTTAAAAAAGGTTTTCAGTTTGATTGAAAATTATTACAATATTGAGATTAAGGTAAGCGATGAACGAATTTATGATTGCCGTTTATCAACAACATTCTCAAACAATTCCATTGATGATATCATTGAGGTAATTGTTGCCACATTCGAGTTCGAGTACACAAAAGAAAATAATACATTCACAATTACAGGAAATGGTTGCGCAGAAAAAAACATATAGTTTTAGAATAATATTCGTTGTGTTGTTTGTGATATTTTCCTTTAAAGTATCCATATCGCAAACAAACCATTTACAAAAAAGAATAAGCGTTTCTTTTACGGATATTCCTTTAGAAAAGGTATTAGCGCAAATATCAGAGACAGGAGGATTTACATTTTCATACAATTCAAAAAATTTCGATGAGCAAAAACTCGTTTCATTAACTATCGAAAACAAAAGTGTTGCTAAAACAATCGATAAATTATTTGACAATTCAGTGCGATACAAAGTTGTCGGCAGTCATGTTATTTTAAATAAAAAAAATCCGCCTGAGTTTTATCTGGATAACAGACCAAACAATTACATTCTTACCGGATATATTATTGATTCAAAAACTGGAGAAAAAATAAGAGAAGCAACTGTATATGAAATTGATGGTCGTGTTGTGGCTTTATCCAATTCCGAAGGATTTTATTCGCTAACTTTCCCGGCAGAAAAAGAAGTTCATGGACTAAGTTACAGTAAAAACGGTTATATGGATACTGTAATTATGGTCAAGCCAGCTTATAAAAAGAATATCGATATATATTTAAATCCTGAAGCTTTTCCATTGCAAAAAATGGAATCGGTTCATTTTAAATTAGAAGATGTTAATAATCGTCCGCTGGTTAATATTTTAGTTTCTGAAGAATCTAAAATTATTTCTGACAATTTGGTTATTCATGATAACAGAAAAATTCAGGTTTCGCTTGTACCTTTTATTGGAACAAACCGAAACCTTAGCGGGTCAGTTGATAACACGCTTTCATTAAATGTATTAGCCGGATATTCGGGAGGTGTAAATGGATTTGAAATCGGCGGATTATTAAATATTGTCCGCAGGGATGTGAAAGGTTCTCAGATTGCCGGAGTGGCAAATCTTGTTGGAGGAAGCACGAATCCGTTTCAGTTAGCCGGAATGTTTAATTTAAATGGAGGATCAGTTACCGGAACACAAATTGCCGGAATGAGCAATGTTGTTCTTGATACGCTAAATGGAGTTCAGATAGCAGGATTTAATAATACACTACATGGTTACATGAATGGTGTTCAAATTTCTGGATTTAACAATATCACTACTCAAAATGTTGATGGAGTTCAGCTCACAGGTTTTGCCAATGTTGCTTTAAAAGATGTAAAACTTGGTCAGGTAAGTGGTTTTGCAAATTATTGCCAAAATGTTGATGGAGGCCAGCTAACCGGATTTGCCAATGTAGCAACCGGAGATGTGAATTGGGGGCAATTCGCAGGGTTCGCAAATTACGGAAATTCAGTTAAAGGAATACAGGCTGCTGGTTTTGCAAATGTTTCTCAAAACGAAGTTACAGGAGGACAATTAGCTGGCTTTGCGAATTATGGAAAAACAAGTGGGAAATTTCAAATTTCAGGATTTGCAAATATTGCTCGTGAAGAAATGAATGGAATTCAACTTGCCGGTTATTTTAATTATGCCAAAAAAGTAAATGGATATCAAATTGCAATTTTCAATGTTACAGACACAGTTGAACGTGGCTTGCCAATAGGTCTCTTTTCTTTCGTAAAGAATGGATTCCATCGTGTTGAAATATCTTCAAATGAAGTGTTTTATGTGAACGCTGCATATAAATTAGGAGTTCCAAGATTTTATAATTCCATCCGTTTTGGATATGATTTTTCAGAATACATGGCTATTGGTTACGGAATAGGAACACAACATAATATTAATGAAAAGTTTAAATTTAATTTAGATTTATCTTCAGATCTAATTTTCGAAACAAGTTCTATTGAATTAGATGTGTCTTCAAATTTAACATTTGAATCGAGTTCATATAATTTCATTGGAACTCTTAATAAGATTACAACCAGTTTTGATTATAAATTATTTAACCGATTCTCAATTTTCGCAGGTCCATCAATAAATGTTTCTGTAATTTCATTTGGTAACAATACAAATTCATTTCCAGACATTGCACCCTATTCAATCTACAAAAAAACGTATTCCAATTCCGAAATTAACATGTGGGTAGGAGGAGTTTTTGGTGCTTCTTTTACATTATAATTCTTTATATTCTATGTTGTCATCCCCAACTTAATTGGGAATCTCTTTTCTAAAATCGTTTTGAGATTCCCACATTACTCGCTTCGCTCATGAGAAAAGTTCGCGGGAATGACATCTTATTTGATGTCTCTGTAACCGCCATCAGTTCAGCCTTTTCAATTATTTTCAAAAAAACTTCATTTTTTTTCGATTTTGGATAGAGGTAACTCAAAATTGAGTTGTCATCCTTTTAAATAAACAATAAAAAGAATTAAAAAACGAAATAAAAATGAAAACAAATAAAAAAGGAAAAACAATGAAATCAATTACAACGATTATGATACTGGCTCTTTTATTCTTTTTTGGAATAAATGTAAAAGCGCAGGATGACACAACAAAAATTCGCCCTTTTCAAATGACTTTTGTTACTCCGCTTGGTACAAACGGATTAGATGCTTGGAATATTACAAACAAAGTTTCAATAAACTTGTACGCAGGATACAATGGCGGCTTAGATGGAGTGGAACTTTCAGGATTTGGAGGAATGTTAAAAAACAACATGTTAGGAACTCAAATCTCTGGCTTTGGCAATATTGTTATAGGAACAGGAAACGGTTTTCAAGCCGCTGGATTTTTTAACTACACACAAAAATATTATAGTGGTGTTCAAGTATCCGGCTTTTCAAATATTATTCTAAATGATGCTAAAGCTTGGCAATTTACAGGTTTTGGAAATGTGATAACAGGCAAATCGGATGGTGGACAAATAGCAGGTTTTTCAAATTATTCAGAAGGAAATAAAATAGGACAAGTAAGTGGATTTGCGAATGTAAATGTTGGTGATTTAAAGGGTTTTCAAATTGCCGGATTTTCAAATGTAAATACAGACTCTCTAAAAGGAATACAAATTGCAGGTTTTGCTAACTACACCAAAAAGCTTAAAGGTGTTCAGATTGCTCCGTTTAACTACGTTGATTCTTTAGAAAATGGTGTGCCAATTGGTGTATTTAGTATTGTAAGAAACGGATACCGTGCATTTGAAATTGGCGTAAGCGAAACTCTTTATGGAACAGTTAGTTTTAAAACAGGAGTAAATCAATTTTATAACATTGTTTCAGTTGGTTCTGCTTATAAAAACGATAAAATTCTTTGGGGTTTTGGATATGGTATAGGAACAATGATGCCTGTTAAAGAAGACTGGAATATAGCTATTGAACTTATGTCCTATCAGATTAATGAAGATGAATGGTTTACTGAAGCATTAAATCTTCATAATAAACTTCAGATTACAGCATCAAAAAAAGTGTCAGAAAATATTGATCTATTCGGAGGTGTAAGCTGGAATGTAAATGTTTCTGAAACAATTGATCATAAAGGAGATCCTTTTAAATCATCAGTAACACCTTACGATGTTTTTAATAAAACTTATGGCAACGACAATAATGTAAAAATGTACCCAGGATTTACAGCAGGTATAAGATTTTAATCAATAAACAATGTTTAATAATCAATTTTACAATTTTAATGTCATGAAAACTTTAAGAATTATCATAAAAACAGTTTTGGTCTTATTCATATTTACAAATACTCAAGCTGTTGAAATAAATATGCAAACGCAAACTATTCGTGGTCAGGTAATTGATCAAGACTCCAAAGCATCATTAATTGGAGCAAATATCATTATTCTATACAGTGATCCTGTAAAAGGAACCAGCTCTGATGTAAATGGCTATTTTAGAATTGATCAGGTACATGTTGGTCGCGTTGACCTTAAAATAACTTGTATGGGTTATGAAGCCAAAGTTGTTCCTAATTTACTTGTTGGATCAGGTAAAGAAATAGTATTGGAAATCGAACTTAAAGAATCATTAATTAAATTAGAAGATGTGATTATAACTGCTAACGGGCATAAATCTGAACCATTAAATGAAATGGCAATGGTAAGTGCTAAAGCATTTTCTGTTGAAGAAACAAAACGATATGCAGGTTCTTTTAATGATCCCGCAAGAATGGTATCTGGTTACGCAGGTGTAACAGGTGATGCAACCGGAAATAACGATATTGTTGTTCGTGGGAATTCACCAAAAGGAATATTATGGAAATTAGACGGTATAGATATTCCAAATCCAAATCATTTTGCTAATGAAGGATCGACCGGAGGTCCAATTAATGCCTTAAATAGTGCAATGTTAAATAACTCTGATTTCTTTTCTGGTGCATTTGCTCCGGAATACGGAAATGCATATTCTGGTGTTTTCGACATGAAATTACGTAACGGAAATAATGAAAAAAGAGAATATTCTGCTTCTATTGGTGTTATTGGCATGGAAGCAACACTGGAAGGTCCGTTTAGTAAAAACTATAATGGATCATATCTGATCAATTATCGTTATTCTTCGCTTGATCTTCTGGATCAGGCCGGGATTGTAGATTATTATGGTGTTCCTAAATATCAGGATTTGGCTTTTAAATTTCATTTACCTACTAAAAAAGCAGGGACATTTCAAATACTTGGATTTGGAGGAATAAGCAGCATTTTCCAAGAAAATTTTGATGAAGAAAATGAAGATTCCCTGACAAGAACCTCAGATTTTGGAGCAGATGTTGGATTTGCAGCTATTAAACACATATATCCAATTAATGATAAAACATTCATTACAAGTTATGTTTCTGCTTCTGGGACAAAAAATGCAAATGATTACAACAAAAGATACAACACCGGAAGTTGGTTTCTTGCTTATTATGACGAGTTTGTAAATACCAACTTACGTGCATCAACAAATATAAATACCAAAATAAATGCTCAACATAGAATAAAGGCTGGTATTACCTATACCGATTTAGGATATAATATGTTTGCTAAAGAAGATATTTTAGGATCAGGAACTTTTTATACCGAATTAGATACTGATGGCCGTGCAGGATTAATTCAGGCCTATGCCAACTGGAAATACCGAATTAACGAAGACCTTACATTAGTTTCCGGCTTACATTATATGCACTTTTTGCTTAATAATAGCAATTCAATTGAGCCTCGCATTGGTCTGGACTGGAAATTTGCACCTAAACAATCTTTAAGTTTTGGTTATGGTATTCATAGTAAAGTTGAAAGTATCTCTACCTATTTTGCAAGTGTTGAAAATGAAACAACTGGTGCTATTACTACTCCTAATGAAGAATTAGGTTTGTCAAAATCAATGCATTATGTTTTGGGTTATTCAAACAGAATAAGTAAAAATGTAACCTTTAAAACAGAAATATACTATCAGCATTTATATAATCTAGCTGTAGAAAATGATCCTAACAGCATGTTTGCTTTAAATAATATTCGCGGTGGTTATACAAATAAAGATTTAGTAAATGAAGGAACTGGTTACAATTACGGTATTGAGCTTACATTGGAAAGATTTTTTGCAAATAACTATTATTTTCTGGTTACCGGATCTTTGTATGATTCCAAAATTAAAACCATGGATGGAGAATTGCGTAACTCCAGATTTAACGGAAATTATGCGGGAAATATCTTGTTCGGTAAAGAATGGAAGGTAGGAAAAGCTTCTAAAAATAAAATACTTGGGCTTAACACAAAAGTATCCTTAATTGGTGGGCATCGATATACACCAATAGATCTACAGGCGTCAATTGATGAAGGATATGGAGTATTTCAGGAGGATCAATATTTTGCTAAAAAAGCCGACGACATCTTTATTCTTAATTTAGCCGTAACATATAGAAGAAATAGAGAGAAGACGACTCATGAACTCAAGTTGGATTTTCAAAATGCAACAAATTATCAGGCATTTGTTTATGAATATTACGATGATTCTACCCAGGAAATTGAGAAAGCTTATCAGTTGCCCATATTTCCAACGGTAATATATACAATAGAGTTTTAGGTATAGAAATTTTAAGAAATCATATTTTGACAGGCTCAATATGGCTCTATGCTTTTAAAAGCATGTCATACTGAGCTTGTCGAAGTGTGAACTAATCCATCCAGTCTCCAGAATCCTTAATAAGCTGTATTAATTCCTCAACAGCGATAGCAGAACTTTCCTTCGTGACGAAAGTCACAAGGAA
>DAOUTQ010000102.1 GCA_030668615.1 Bacteroidales bacterium
GAAACATGGGTGGCAGTATCAATGGTTCCAATTATAACGTTTGGTATACCAAGTTCAGCAATTAAATTTGCACAAGGAGGAGTTTTTCCATAATGAGAGCAAGGTTCAAGATTTATATATATTGTTGATTTTTTTAGTAGAGCCCTGTCTTTCACAGAGTTTATCGCATTTACCTCTGCATGAGCCAGTCCAATTTTTGTGTGATATCCTTCCCCAATAATTTTATTATCGCAAACAATAACCGATCCTACCATTGGATTCGGAGCTGTATCTCCTAAACCCAAACTTGCCAGTTCAATGCATCTTTGCATATATTTTTCATGAACAGTACTATTGATCATACAAATTATTTAATTTTGAACCATGGACGAAAATTATACCATAAAGAAAACAATTTCATATATAAAAACCGAATTAAAAAAACTTTACCCGGTAAACGAAATTAATAGTTTCATAAATCTGATTTTTGAAAAATATTTAAACTACTCAATCATTAAGCTTCACACTTCACAAGAACAGGAAATATCAAAAGATTTATATGAAAAGATTCGTGCTGTAACTGAAGAGCTTAAGTTACAGAAACCTATTCAATATATTCTTGAAGAAGCACACTTTTACGACCTGAGATTTAATGTTACTCCCGATGTCTTAATTCCGCGTCAGGAAACTGAAGAATTGGTTGATTGGATAATTAGAGAAAATTCTAATCAAAAAATAAAAATTCTTGATGTTGGAACAGGATCGGGATGTATTGCAATTTCATTGGCTAATAATTTACCAGAGGCTATTGTTTTTGCTTCTGATATTTCTCCAAAAGCACTTGAAATAGCAAAACTTAATAGTAAATCAAACAAAATTGATTTGCATTTCTTTCAATTTGATATTTTAAATCCATCATCCTGGCCGAATGAAACTTTTGATATTATCGTCAGTAATCCTCCGTATGTAACTGAAAAAGAAAAGAAGCTGATGCAAAAAAATGTTCTTGAGTTTGAACCTGAATTAGCTTTATTTGTTCCTGATAGTAGCCCTTTAATCTTTTATGATAAAATAATTGATTTTGGTGAAAAACATTTAAACCCAAATGGGAAAATTTACTTTGAGATAAACGAGGCTTTCGGAAAAGAAACTGTATTATTGTTTAATGAGGGTGCTTTTACGGATATCTCTTTAAAGAAGGATTTAAATGGAAAAAACAGAATGCTGAGAGCAATTTTAAAATAAGAATCGTGTCGAAACCCAAAAAGACAATTTCAATAAAAGAAGCCATTTCTAAAGCTCAGTATTTATGTGCTGAAAAGGAAAAATGTGTTTCAGACATTCGAACAAAGCTATACGATTGGAAACTCCCAGATACAGACCACGATGCTGTAATTAAGCAATTAGTAGAAGAAAAATTTATTGATGAAGAGAGATATGCTTTGTACTATACAAAAGACAAAATAATTCATAATAAGTGGGGCAGAATTAAAATTGCATATGCTTTAAAACAAAAAAAGATTAATAATGAATTTATTAAAAATGCGTTTGATAATTTTTCTGAAATTGAGTATGAAGATATCCTAAAAAATGAATTGCTTAAAAAAATGAAAACCATAAAAGATAAAGACGAATACACTATAAAATCTAAGATTTTAAGATTTGCAGCATCAAGAGGATTTGAAAATGGCAAGGTATTTGATATACTTTCAGAAATTATAAAAAACAAATAAAAGAACAAAATGATAAACCGCTTAAATATTGTACTTGAGAAATTATTTGCTTATATTGAGTCGCATTAAATCTTTTATATTAAAACAATTAAACAGAACATTAACAATATTTTAAACAACTATAAATAAAAAAATATTATAATTAATTACTAAATTCAAAAAATCGAAATTATGAAAACTAAATTTTACAAACCATTAGGTTTACTTTTAGCAGGTGCTGTTATTTTTGGTAGCACTTTTACAGGATGTAAATCAAAAGAAGAAGTTTCTAATGTAAAGAACGAAACTCTAATTGAGGTTTATTGTTCTGGCCCTGAGTATAGAAGTGATAAAAGCAATTTCCGTGCAAATTCAATCGGAGAAAGTTCTGATCAGGTTACTGCCCGCAAAAAAGCAATGAGTAATACTAAAGCTGATTTAGCAGGTTTAATCCAAACTGTTATTAAAGGAACTACTGACAACTATGTAAATTCAAGAGAATTTAACAATGTTGAGGAAGTTGAAGAAAGATTTGAGTCTTTAACAAGAGAAGTTTTAAATCAACAATTAAACAACATTAAAGTAATTTGTGAAAAGCAAACTATCACAAAAGAAGGTCGTTACAAAACTTATGTAGCTATTGAAATGAGCGTTGATGCTTTAGAAGAAGCTTTAAACAACACACTTTCAAAAGATCAACGATTAAAAGTTGATTACGACTACGAAAAATACAAAGAAACATTTGACAAAGAAATGGAAAAAATGGAAAATGGTAATTACTAAATTCTAATTTTCACAATAAGGAAAAGAGGCTTTTGATAAAGCCTCTTTTTTTGTCTACACTTCGACAAGCCTGCCTGACGGCAGTCAGGCTCAGTATGACATAATTAATTTCAAGGGCTTGTCATATTAAGTCTGTCGAACTTTTCTCATGCGAAGCATAAATATGAACAACTCTCAGAACAGTTCTTTTTTGTTCTTATTATGTTTGTCTGTCGTGACTTTTATACTATTTTTGTGCTTTACAAAATTTATAATTGATTACTATGATTGCTACTGATCAGATTAAAGATATTGAAAAGCGCCTGGATGCGCTGAGGAGGCATCTTTGACATCGAAAATAAACTAATTCGGATTGAAGAAGAAGAAGAGAAAACCCAATCGCCAGATTTTTGGGACAATCCTAAAGAAGCAGAAAAACAACTGAAACATATCTCTCAACTAAAAGAATGGACAAATTCTTTTAAAGAAATTGAAACTCAGGTTGATGAAGTAAAAATTGCTATAGATTTTTACAAAGAAGGAGAAATTGAAGAGTCCGAAGTTGATAATCAGTATAATAAAGCTATTAAGCTAATCGAAAAGTTAGAACTTAAAAACATGCTTCGAAAAGAAGAAGATATGTTTGGAGCTTACTTGCAAATTAATCCGGGAGCTGGCGGAACAGAAAGTCATGACTGGGCTGAAATGCTAATGCGAATGTATATTCGTTGGGGAGAAAGAAACAATTATAAAGTTAGGGAAGTAAATTACCAGCCAGGCGACACTGCAGGAATTAATACAGTTACTTTGGAATTTTCAGGTGAATTTGCATATGGATATTTAAAAAGTGAAAGTGGCGTTCACAGATTAGTTCGCTTATCTCCTTTCGATTCTGCAAATCGCCGTCACACGTCTTTTGCTTCTGTTTATGTATCGCCTGTTGTTGATGAAACCATTGAAATAAATATAAATCCAGCGGAAATTACTTGGGATACTTTTCGGTCGAGCGGAGCAGGCGGACAACATGTAAATAAAGTTGAAACAGCTGTTCGATTGCGACACGCACCTACCGGAATAGTAATTGAAAATCAGGAAACAAGATCGCAATTAAACAACAAAGAAAATGCACTAAAAATGCTTAAATCACAATTGTATGAAATCGAACTTCGTAAACAAGTGGAAGAAAGAGCATTAGTTGAAGGTGCAAAGAAAAAAATTGAATGGGGATCACAAATAAGAAATTATGTGTTGCATCCTTATAAAATTATTAAAGATGTAAGAACTAATTTTGAAGCAGGAAATGTTCAAGATGTATTGGATGGAAACCTGGATGGATTTATTAAAGCTTATTTAATGGAATTCGGTGGAGAATAAAAAAAATATTTAAAATATCAAGCCAAAAATTAAACGAATTATGAAAAATTATTTTATCATTTTAATGTTAACGGTTACTTTTTTCTCATGTAACTCAGGATATAAAAAAGCAGAATCGACTATAAACGAAGAGGACATGACTCGAATTGTTAAGGAATTTGCTTCTGATGAATTTCAGGGAAGAAAACCTTTTACTGTTGGTGAAGAAAAAGCAGTTGAGTTTTTGGTAAGAGAATATAAAAGAATTGGTCTTGAGCCAGCAAATAACGGAAGCTATATTCAGGAAGTGCCTATGGTTGAAATTACAGACACTCCAGATAAAAGAATGAAAATAAATATGTGGAATGCTTCAATTGAGTTAAATCATAAAGATGATTTTGTTGCATTTTCCAAACAAATAAAAGACGAAATAAAAATCAGAAATTCGGAAATGATTTTTGCCGGTTACGGAATTGTTGCTCCTGAATATAACTGGAACGATTACGAAGGATTAAATGTAAAAGGAAAAACTGTTGTTGTTCTTGTTAACGATCCCGGTTTTGGAACTGAAGATAAAAGCTTTTTTAAAGGAAATGAAATGACTTATTACGGTCGATGGACATATAAATATGAAGAAGCAGCACGACAAGGAGCAAAAGGAGTTTTAATAATTCACGAAACAGAACCTGCAGGATATCCTTGGAGTGTGGTTTTAAATGGAGCAATTCAGCCAAAACTTTATTTACAGCCAGAAGATAATTATTTGTCGATGTGTGCAATGGAAGGTTGGCTAACCTTAGACGCTGCTACAGAGCTCTTTTCTTTAGCCGGGATGAACTTAGCAGAACTAAAAGAAAAAGCAAAAACTCCAGGATTTAAGGCAGTAAGAATGAGATCCAGATTATACTTAAATATTAAAAGCACTCATAAATTTGCAGTTTCAAAAAATGTAATCGGTATTTTACCTGGTACAGAACGTAAAGATGAAGTAATAATATACTCTTCGCACTGGGATCATTTAGGAATAGGACCTGTTGTTAATGGCGATTCAATTTATAACGGTGCTGTAGATAACGGAACAACAACAGCATGGATGCTCGAAATAGCTGAAGCTTTTGCTAATTTAAAAAAGAAACCACAGAGAACAATCATGTTCTTTTCGCCAACTGCAGAAGAGCAAGGATTAAAAGGCTCGGAATATTATGCGAAAAATCCTCTATTCCCATTAAATAAAACTGTTGCTAATATTAATAATGATTTAATGTTACCATATGGTCCATATAAAGATGTAATGATAACCGGTTATGGTCAGTCAGAACTGGAAGATTATATTGTAAAATTTGCAGAAAAATATGATCGTTATGTAATGCCCGATCCTAATCCACACACAGGAATGTATTACCGTGCCGATCATTTTAGTTTTGCTAATGCAGGTATTCCTGCTTTATTTGCCAGAGGTAACTGTGACAGCAGAGAACATGGAAAAGAATGGGCTCTTAAAAAAGAAAAAGACTGGCTACATAATAATTACCACAAACAAGCGGATCAGTACGATCCGGAAACCTGGACATTTGAAGGAATTGTTGAAGATGCAAGATTGTTCTTCAGAATTGGATTTGAGTTAAGCAACGAAACTACTTTTCCGGAGTGGAAAGAAGGATCTGAATTCAGAGAAAGACGTCTTAAACAAATGCAAGAAGAGTAATTTTTGATTGATTGTGATTTGATGAAATTATTATATCTTTAATTTTTTATTGAGAAAAATTTCACACTGATTTATTTTCAGCTATTTATTTTATCGACATAGATATTACATGATCTTTTTTATTATAACAACATGAAAAGAAAGAACTTAATTTACATTTCGATTAGTTTTATTACCTATTTTCTCATTTTGTATGTATTGTATTTTTTTGAAGCGAGACATCCCGAATCTAATATGGATTCGTTTATAAATACAATTTGGTATTCTATAGTTACATTAACAACAGTTGGTTACGGCGATTTTTATCCAGTTACAGTTGCAGGTAAATTAATCAGCCTCGTGTTTGTTTTAGGTAGTCTTGGAATATTAGGATTCTTAATTAGTCAGTTAAATTACAAAATTCACAATTATATGGAAGCAAAAAAATACGGACAAAATGGTATAAACATTTCCGGACATACAATTTTATTTGGTTTAAATAAATTTTCGACGCAGGTTTTAGCAGAGATTCTTCCTATTGGGAAACAAGTTGTTGTGGTTAGTAACAGCAAAGATGATTTAGATGTTCTGATAGATAAATACCGCAACTCAAAAAACCTGTTTCTGTTTCATTGTGATTATGATAGTTATCCGGAATTAGAGAAAATCAACATTATTGGTTCGAATTGCATATACGCAAGTTTTCCCGACGATTCAGAAACATTAGTTCACGTTCTGAACTTACAAAGCAAATTTAAGGGTGTAAAAATAATTGTTAACCTTAATAAACCATTTTTAAAAGAAACATTTACCAACGCAGGAGTTATGTTTTCCATATCACAAGAAGAAATTGCCTCGAAGCTTATTGCCAGTTATATTTTCGAACCCAATGCAGCTGCAATTACTGAAGATTTAATGACCAGCGCCGTTTCTGAAGGAACTGTTGATCTTCAGGAATATGCTATTATTGAAGGTAATCCATATATTAGTATTTCTTACAACGAAAGTTTCCAGTTGTTAAAACAAAAATACAATTCCGTTTTACTGGGTATTTTTAAAAACAGCACACAAACACTTCTGAAAAATCCTGAAAAAGATGTTGTAATTGAACTAAAAGATCGTTTGATATTTTTAGCCGATTCGGATAAAACAGAAATTATTGAAAAAGATTTCAGAATAAAACAGGGAGCTTAAATATGTCAAAGGGTTTTTTAAATCGTAATTACCAAAATAATACAGATAGTAACAACAATGCTATTCCGCAAAAAAAGATTGATCCTGTGGCACAACAAAACTGGCTAAACAATAGTAAAGTTGATGAAGGTTGGGGTGTTTTTAATAATAATTCTGACGGGAATAATACAGCTCAGATGCAATCTCAAGACGAAAAGCCAGGGGAAAAAGGCTCTAATAATAAAAAAGAACCAACCAATGACTTTATTGTACCTACCATAGTTGGAGGAATAGAAACTACAGCACAAGCAACATGGCATTATTTTAATGGAAAGGGCATTGCTGTTTCTTTGGGAAACGATACTATAAATACTTTGTTGAATAGAGAAGATTTTCTAACTCGACACAATAGAATCGTTTCAGGTAAAACAACAAGATTAACCGGACATTTCTCGGTTGATATGACAAGTGAAGTTTTTCATGTAGGACGAACTAATGTTAAGTATTCTATTAGCATTATTGGCGATGTATGTACTGTTACATATGAACTATTTGCTAATGATGGTTTTTGGGATGTAGATTTTGTTGATGAAAAAACATTAGGAAAGATGGGATTTAAAAAATATCAGCCTGATGGACCAGGTCCTAATTTAGAAAGGATGGGAGGAACTCCTTATGCATATGTCCCTGTAACAGTAACGTCCACATTTCCAAACCCTGGTTATTAATACTTAAATTATGAAGAAAAATAAAATAATAGTAATATCGATTCTAATTCTTGTAACACTCTATTTTGTATTGGATAGGCAATTATTTTATTACGGGAAAAATGATATTGATATTTATAAATCATTACCACTGAAAATTAAACCTGAAAACAGACTCGATTTTGAAGGAGGATTTTCTTTAGAAGATGAATATGGTTTTAGTCTTATTTCAAAAGGAGAATGCCAATACGTGCATTCAGAAATAAAATTGAATGTAAAGGAAATTATAAATTATGGATACAATGACGAAACACTAATTGTATTTATTGAAGATGAAAGTGGTAGCAAATATTTTATAGAATTCTTAAAGAATAATGACATTCACTCAAAACAAGATATTAGTGTAAATATACAGAATGAAAGTACTTCTATTGATTTAGAAAAATTTAAATGGATTGAAATTAAAAACAATGAATCCCAGATTAGAAAATTAGAGTTGTTTCGAAATTATACACTGATAATTATATCAATATCAATCTTAATTTTAATCTTTAAATTAGGAATAAGAAGGAAAAAGATTTCAGGATAAAACAAGGAGCATAAACTTTTCTTTTTTACCACAACGGCTCTGCTGTTAAAGTAGAATCATAAACACATTTTATATATGTCTCTTTTGGTTTTAAATGAGGTGATTGTATTGTTCTTACTTCAGTTAAAAAAATTGTATCTCCCGAAATATATCCTGATTTAACATGATTATATAAATTCCAATCATGCACATTGTAATATTCCAGTTCAATTTTATTATTATCTAAAATTCTATAACAATGCTCTCCAGCAAATTTATTCATCATAGAAATTGAATTAGGGTGATTTTCCATTCTGGAACTTCCTGCAGCTTTTCCTTCTTTTGAAAACTTGTAAAAGCGGTACCATCCGTCATTATTCTGGTAAACGTATGCTCCCTTGAATTTCACTAAGCCACTAGTGTCCTTTTTATACTCTTTTCTAAATGTGTAAATCTTTTGGTCAAATTCATCTTGTGTAATTTTTTTATACTCCAATTTATTAATTGCCCTTTTATACTTCATTAAGCGAAAGCCACATCCCGATATTAAAATAAAAGATAAAAGAAATAACAAGATCAATGTTTTTTTCATAGACATTTATATAATTACCAATCAACTTTATATTTCTCCCAATTGCTTGGTAGTTTTTCCTTTACATAAACATCTACAGAATTTTTATATATCATTTTTAATGTGTCGCCTGTTTCGTTTAAAAAATAATCGAAAATTACGTACATCCCATAACCTTCACCGTAAATAAAATTCTCTATTTGGATTTTTTTTCCATCCTTACAATAAAAGTAATCTTTACTGCTATAAGGGTTGTTAGGATTCAAATCTGCTCTCGTTAAACTTAATTCTAAGCCCGTTTCATTTTTTGTTGGAATAGAAAAGCTTAAGCATCGTCCATTAGAGTAGAATTTAATGTAAGAAACATTTCTTTTCAACCATGGGTAAGATTCTTGAGAATATGTATTAATCGGATAAACCATGTAATCCTTTCTATAAGCTTCCATAAGCTTATAAATATTAATAGTATCCAAAATTGGAGGAAATACATTATTTGGTTTGTCTTTGAATTTAAATCGATCATGTTTAGGTACATATTGCCCATTTTCATCATCTTTACCTAACTCGAACCAATGATCTATTCCTATTAAAGAACAGGAAGTAAAACTTATTAAAATCAGTATTACGAATACATTAATTTTTATTGACCCCATGTTGTAAATTTTGAAAACCCAAGATTTGAACTATTTAAAACTGCTTTAATATCTCCACTTAATACTTCAAACTGTCGTTGATCATTTAACCAATCGTGAGCTAAATAATTCTGAAAAGGATGGCGAACCCATCTGTCCGAATCAATTCCAATACTTGTCCCTTTGTAATTAATAGTTAAACCTCCATATCGATATTGTGGTTCTTGCTCAAAAACAAAACCATGCGTATATGTTTCACCGAACTTACCTTTCCCCTCCAAAGGTATCCCCATTTTCCCTCCACCTTCTGTGTCATTTTCTTCAGCCATAATATCTGCAATACTCCTTAAACCTGTCAATAAATTTGTATTTAGTGAAAAATCACCCATTTGAATCGATGCAGCAGCAGTTCTATAGCTGTCACCACCATCACCTAATCCAATATACTGGAATGGGAAACCATCATTTTCGTATGTTAAACCAAATTTACCTGAACGCAGATTAACCATCCCTGTGCGTTGGTCAAACTCTTTCATTTCTCCAAAACCATTCCAAAAGTTAGTTCCAAGGCTTGCCCCGAATTTTTCAGTATCGTAATCGAGCATTAAGGAATTACGCATTTCAAAACCTTTTTTCTTTGTTTCATAAAAATCAGAATGATAAGTAACTCCGAAACCGTAGGAAGCAGTATAGTCACCCATTTTCTTATCAACCGTAAAGTTCAGGTTCAGTTTAATCCCCCCTGTTCCAAAAGTACATCCAATATTTACAGAAATTACAGGTGGGTCACCAAAATCATTTCCCAATTCTCCTGATTGATACAAAGAAGCATTTGAATCATTATCCTTTGCTTGTGTCACTTGTTTGCCCATAGCCATATCTCTTTCTGCAGGCCAAACAACATTGTCTTTTTTCATTTGAACGCTTGCATTTTCTTCTTTAGTCCTGTTTTCATCCTTAGCAAACATCTGTGCAGTTTCGTTCCCAGCAGAACCATTATCAAAAACACCAAAGCCATGATCAACTTTTTGGTTTTTAATCGATTGCATTTGAGCAACAGGGTCTATTTTCTTTTGCAGCTCATTTGAATGATTACTACTCGCGTTTTGATTTCGACTTCGGTTAATAAAGGATTTCGACATACTTTCTCTTATTCTTCTTTTTTGGGTATAACAAATATATAAATATTAATATAAGCTACTTCTATTTTTATTAGTCTTCTATAACAATTTTATATTTCCCATAATGAAACTCATTATCCTTTGTAGCTAAGCCATAGTTACAGTTAATAGTAACAATTGTATCTGTTTTTCTCACATTAAACTCTACATTTTTATACGAAGCATCATTTAAATATATTGATCCAATATAAACAGAATCAGATACAAATAAATTGTAATTATAATTATCTATCCCTACTTTATATAATGAATAATATAAAGATTTACTTTCATCATCAAGATAAATTAATTGCTTTTTATTAATAAAAGTATGTTCTGGATTTACACAACTTGATATGCCTAAATACAATGCTATAAAAACTAATACAAGTACATACTTTAATCCATTGGCATTCTCTTTGCAATTTCCAGCCACCATTCCTTTGAGAATCTCTTTATTTTCGATATTCTCTCTGCTTCTTGTTTTTTGTGCCATTCTTTATAAATTTCTAATCCTTCTTTATTATGTTTCACATCACCCCAATAGCGCAAGCGTCTCGCTTGTGCTTTAATTAAAACTACAACTCGTGCTTTAATTTAATTCATTCCCACTATAACTTTGCAGAATTAAAAACTAACAATACATTATACCCATAACAGTTATTTTATCGGAAAATGCTATCTTTAAATTTATGAACAGAAAGTGTCCTATTCTGATTTGTCAATAAAACGAAGCACTTCTTTCTTTAAATTTGGAATGTGTTTAGAAATAATTGCCCATATATTTTCATCAGAAATACTATCATAGGCATGAATTATCTGATTCCTCAATCCAATTATTCTTTTTGCATATTCAATTGGAAATTCAGGATCTTTCTTTAGAATTCTATTTACAGCTTCACCGATTATTTCTAAATCACGCTCCACCGCTCTTTTTAGTAAAATGTTTGATTGATAATGTTTAAAATCTTTGGGATTTTCAATGAAATAACTTTCAATTTCAGCTATAGCTTCATGAATATCATACAGCCATTTTAGAATCCGCTCGTCCATAAACTTTCATTTTAGTTCTATCAATTGAACGCCTAAGTATCGGGTTCTTTAAGGTTTGAATCTCAAGCAAATCAACTTTCCTTTTAAAGAGATTTTCCAACGACTCTTTAAAATCCATATAATTATCAAAATAATTAATAAGTTCAACGTCTCCAAATTTTACAAGAAAATCAATATCACTCTGCTTATTAAATAATTCAGTAAGTACCGAACCAAAAACATATAACTCGCTAACCTTATATTTCTTACATAAGGATATCAGTTTGCTTCTATGTTGCTTTATCAAATTCATACATTACGAAGATAGCAATTAAATGATATTTCCTCAAATATTTTGCAGTTTCTCTGTTTTAGTTATTATAAGAGTATTATCCCCGCTCACAATGACAAACCCTTCAAACGTTATCTTATTAACTACCGTTAATTCTGAATTCTAAATTAATAATTATTGAAATGATAATTGAATATTGTTTATTGTTAATCGATTATTGAGCTTTGAATTTTTCTGAATACTGAATACAAAACACTTATTTGATCACTGTTAATTAATAATTGGTCATTGAATATTGATAATTGCTCATTGTTTATTGATAATTAAAAAATCGCCTTTAGCCCTTGGCTTTTTGCCCTTATAACTTTGTACTTTCCCCTTTTGTCTTTTTACTTTATACTTTTGTCTTGATACTTGTATCTTTTAACACGCAAACCCACAACCGTTATTTATTGATAATTGTTAATTGGTCATTGATAATTGATAATTGTACATTGTTAATTGATAATTGAAGTTCCGTTTGGAGAACTCAAAAAAACAACTATTTTTGTATACTTATTTTACTTAAAAATCTAAATTAATAACCTGAATAACTATAATGATTATGAACAAAAGACTAAGTATTCTTACAACAGCAGCATTGTTTCTAAGCACTGCAGCAGTTACTTTTATTTCATGTGATAAAGATGATGATCTGCCTATAATCGTTAAAGAAGCAACAACTATAGAACTTGTTAGTGGTGGAAGCCAAACAGATTTTACAGGAGCAACTTTAGAAGATGCCATTGAAGTACTTGTAAAAGACCTTGAAGGCAATGCTTTTGAAGGTGAGGTAGTTACATTTACAGTAACAGAAGGTTCTGTATCTGCAGCAACAGTAACAACCGATGCAAACGGTAAAGCAAGCGTAACTTGGACATTAGGAGAAACTGAAGGTACACAAGCATTAATTATAACAGGTACAAGCACACTTACAGCTACACCCATAAGTGTAACAGCAACAGCGGAATACAAACCCGTAATAGGTGATTTTAAATACGGTGGCGTAATCTTTTACATTGACGAAACCGAAA
>DAOUTQ010000177.1 GCA_030668615.1 Bacteroidales bacterium
ATACCACAACCAATGCATTTATCCTGAACAATAAAATGAGCATTTTGAGCTGTTCCGAATATGGCATCTGAAGGACACTTCTTAGCACATAAAGTACAACCGTTACAAGCTTCCACATTTATTTCAAATGTCCTTAATTCCTGACATACTCCTGCTTCACAATTGCGCTCAAAAATATGCTCTTCATATTCATTGCGAAACCATTTTAAAGTGCTCAGTACAGGATTTGCTGCCTTTCGACCTAATCCACACAAAGAGGTATCTTTTAATACTTCGGCTATATTCTCCAGTTGCATAACACCTTTGAATCGCTGAAGTGTAGTATTTCCGTTTTCGTCCTTTGGTTTTTTTGTGATATTCTCAAGAATTTCATGCATTCGTCTTGTTCCTTCCCTGCACGGAATACAAATTCCACAACTTTCCTTTTGCAAAAAATTCATATAATATTTTACATTATCGATAATACAATTATCCTCATCAAGAACAACCATCCCAGCTGAACCTAGTGAAGTTCCTGTTAATAAAACAGCGTCATAATCAATGATAGTATCTAAATGATCCTCTGAAAGGCATCCTCCTGAAGGTCCACCAATATGAACTGCTTTAAATCTCTTACTATTTGCAATTCCTCCTGATGCTCTGAAAATTATATCTCTTAGTTTAGTCCCCATTTCAACTTCAACAAGTCCCGGATTTTCTACTTTCCCTGATATTGAAAAAACTTTTGTCCCCTTACTTTCATCTGTTCCAATTGAACAAAACCATTCTGCTCCTTTTTCTATTATTAATGGAATATTTACTAAAGTTTCAACATTATTAACAACTGTTGGGCTTCCAAACAACCCTCTGACAGCTGGATATGGAGGTTTTGAGCGTGGTCTTCCTCTTTCTCCTTCGATACTACTAATCAATGCAGTTTCCTCACCACACACATATGCACCAGCTCCTTTTCGAATTATAATATCCAGATTATAACCACTTTGTAAAATATCATGACCTAAAATACCATAGTCCTTTGCTTGGATTATGGCATTTTTTAATCTCTCAATTGCCAACGAATATTCTGATTCAATATAGATATATGCTTTTTGTGCAGAAATTGCATACGCAGAAATTGCAATTCCTTCAATTACTTTATGCGGATCACTCTCTATTAATAATCGCTCCATAAAAGCACCTGGATCACTTTCTCCAGCATTGCAAATTAGATACTTTTGCTCACTAACTGTTTCTAAAGCAATTTTCCACTTCTTTCCGGTTGGATATCCATCTCCACCTCGCCCCCTAAGTTTGCTTTTTTCGATTATATCACAAATTTCCTCAGGTGTATTTTTATATATTGTTTTAAAAAATGAGCCATAACCACCATGAGCCAAATATTCCTCAATAGAATTCGGGTCGATAAATCCACAGTTTTTTAAAATTAATCGCTGCTGATTCTGAAAATATGCTAATTCATCAAGATATGGAATTCGTTCATAAGATTCCAGTATTTCATTTCTTATTTGACCCAGAACATTCTCCTCATGAATGTAATTATTGAAGGTTCCGTCGAGTATTGAAATAATATTTTCTGTAGCAACATTTTTAAAAAACAATTTGGTTTTTCCGGGAAGCTGAATTGAAATAATTGGTTCAAGAGATGTCATTCCAAGTGATCCTACCTCTACAAGATCTGTTTCAATTTTTCTTTCCTGAATATATTCTTTTATACTTAATTTTAATTCATCTGCTCCTGCAATATGAGATGGACTATTTGATCCAATTGTGATTACCGGTTTCCTAATCTTTTCGCGTTTAATTTCGGCAATTATCTCTATGTCCTCTTTTTCTAAAGAACCATCCAAATTATTTATATACTTTTCAGTCAGAAAAACTTTATATTTATTTTCTATTTCTTCAGACATAATTTTACTCTTCCATATTCATGTAAAATTCAATTACTTCATTGAGTTTTTTGACATTCATTTTTGTGAAATACCTATCATTTATAGCCATTACAGGTCCAAAACCACAAGCTCCCATACATGTTGTTTCTTCGAAGCTAAAAATACCATCTTTCGTAATTTCTCCATTTTTGATTCCTAATTTCTTGTGAAGCTCATTTAGAACCAATGAATTTGTGTTTACATGACAAGAGGCTCCGTTACAAATCCGAATATGATATTTCCCCTTAGCTTCAAATCTAAACTGATTATAAAAAGTAGCCAAGCCATATACTTTGCTTGTTGGTAAATCCAGATATTTTCCCACTTTAACAATTGCTTCTTCAGATAAAAATCCTATTTCATCCTGAATTTCCTGAAGAATCGGTATTAAATCATCTCTTTGGACGAAAGGGTAATTTTCCAGTATTTTTTCTACTTCTGGCATAAACAAAATGTGTTAAATCTAAAATTCTCAATATTACAAATATACTAATTTATTGTTATTTTATGAACATTGTTATTTTATTAACACTTTCTATCTCTATTAAAATTCTTTCCCACATCAAACGTTTATAATTGATTATCTTGTACTTACCATCGACTTCCTTAAAGCTTAATTAGAAAAAACTGTTTTCATATTATATAACATACTCAGCATCATTATACTAAAATCAAATAAAATGGCTATCTTGCAATTAAATTATGAAATAAAAATCAGGTTCAATTTTTCTAATTAATGCCAATGAAAATAGAGATTGAAATTTGCCTTGGAAGCTCTTGCTTTTCGAGAGGCAATAAAAGAACTGTTCATTTAATTAAAGATTATATTAAAGATCATCAATTAGAAGATAAAATATATTTTCACGGAAATCATTGCTATGGAAATTGCGAAAACGGACCTATTTTAAAAATAGATGGTAAAGAGTATCAGAATGTTTCACCTGACAACATTATCTATCTGCTCGACAGCATTTTCAGGAAAGATTAAAGCGTACTTTGAATTATAATGTTATGAAGCCAATTGTAGAAATAATAAAAGATAAATGTAATTTAAGTTACTCATGCGTTCGTGTTTGTCCTGTTAATGCCATTGAAGTAAAATTAAATAAAGACTATGCTCGAATTATTCCTGAAAGATGTATTGGATGTGGGAATTGCACTTCTGTTTGCCCGGAAGATGCCATCGTATATCGAAATTCTTTGCAGGATTTAAAAGAAGTTTTAAAATCTGAACAAAAAAAAGTTGCTATTGTAGCTCCAAGTATCTCTGGAGAATTTCATGATATTACTGATTACAGAAAATTTGTTCAGATGATAAGACATTTAGGATTTGATTATGTTAACGAAGTTTCGTTTGGTGCTGATATAATTGCCCTAAAGTATGCTGAACTATTCCAAAATTTTAAAGGAAAATACTATATCTCAAGTGCTTGTCCAGTGGTAGTGCAGCATATTCAAAAATTTCAACCTGAAATTATTGAGAATCTGGCACCATTGGTTTCACCAATGATTGCATCAGCCAAAATTGCCCGAAAATTATATGGAAAGGATTGTGAGATTACATATATAGGTCCATGTATTGATAGCAAAGATGAAGCTTTATTATATACTGATGATGGAAAAATTGATGCTGTAATTACGTTTCAGGAATTGCGTGAATTATTTTTAGAAAGGGATATACACGAGGGAACAGTTGAGTTTTCTGATTTTGACCCACCAATTGGGTACAAGGGATCATTATTCCCAATTTCAAACGGACTTTTACAAGCTGCAGACATTAGTGAAGATCTCTTAACAGGAAAAGTAATTACTGCAGAAGGAACATCAAATTGCATTAACGCAACCAAACAATTTAATGAGGAAATAGAAACTATAAAGAAGCACTTCAATTTGTATTTCTGTGAAGGTTGCCTTATGGGACCTGGAACAAGTAAGGGAGGCGAAAAGTTTATCCGTCATACAAGAGTTACGGATTATGCAAACAAACGTTTGAAAGGATTTGATTTAAAAAAATGGAAAAATGAAGTTGATAAATTCTGTGAATTAGATTTTTCTCGAACATTTAAATCTGATGATCAGAGGATTGAAACTCCTTCAGAAGATAAAATTAAAGAGATTCTTAAGGCCATAGGTAAAGAGGGTAAAGATCCTGATTTAGGCTGTAACGCTTGCGGATATAATACTTGTCGTGATTTTGCAATAGCTGTTGCAAAAGGTTTGGCAAAAGTGGATATGTGTCTTACATATTCACTAAGAAACAGGCATGATTATATTAAAGCCCTTAAAACAACAAATGAAAAATTGGCTCAGACCCAAAAAGCATTACAGGAATCGGAACAAATTGCTCAAAAAGAAAAAGAAACAGCTAAAGAAGCCTCCGATACAGTTAGCAGCATGCTTCAAAAGCTACCTTCAGGAGTTGTGATAATTGATAAAAATCTTAAAATAATACAATCAAATAATAGTTTTATTGAGATGCTTGGTGAAGAAGCTAAATCAATTGATGAAGTTATTCCAGGACTTATTGGTGCCGATCTTAAAACCTTGCTTCCTTTTAATGTATACAATTTGTTTTCAAATGTATTTTCTACTAAAGAAAATATTCTAAACCGAGATATTCATTTAGAAGATAAATTACTCAATCTGTCTGTATTTACAATTCGTAAAGACAAAATTGTGGGAGCCGTTTTTCGTGATATGTACTCACCTGAAGTTCGAAAAGAAGAAGTTCTTAAAAGAGTTACTGATGTAATTGATAAAAACCTAACTATGGTACAGAAAATTGGTTTTCTTTTAGGCGAAGGAGCATCGGAAACAGAGCAGATGCTCAACTCAATTATTGAACTTTACAAAATGGGTAAGAAAGAGGAATAATGGACAATAAGTTTTACATAGAAGTTGATTGTCAGCAAAAAAACCATGAAGGTGAACGTATTTGTGGTGATGTTTTTCTTTCAGAAAAGATAAAGTCTGAAGAAAGAACAGTTATTGTTCTTTCTGACGGAATGGGTCATGGAGTTAAGGCAAATATGCTTGCAACACTTACATCAACCATGGCTTTGAATTTTACAAAAGAACATAAAGATGTAAATCGTATTGCCGATATTATTATGAATACGTTACCGGTTTGTAGTAAAAGGCAAATAAGTTATTCAACCTTTACTATTATTGATATTGAAGCCAATGGTAAAACAACAATATTGGAATACGATAATCCGGAAACGATAATCATAAGAGATAAAAAAACATTTAATCCCGGATGGCAATGTGTTGTTTTAGAAACAGAAAACAATGCAGGAAAAGTTTTAAAAAACTGCACTTTTTATGCTCAAAAGGAAGATAGAATAGTTTTTTGTAGTGATGGTATTACACAATCAGGACTAGGAACAGACAAGTTCCCTTTTGGCTGGGGCCACGATAATCTTGAAAGTTTTACTGAAAAAATTGTCAAGAATAATCCGCAGATTTCTGCAAATAAACTGGCTGGAAAAATTGTAAACGTTGCGTATCAAAATGATGGATACAAATCAAAAGATGACACGAGCTGTGCTTCGGTATATTTTAGAGAACCACGAAAGTTATTAATCTGTACCGGTCCTCCATATGAAGAGGAAAATGATAAAAAACTGGCTGATGCTGTAAGAAATTTTGAAGGAAAAAAAATACTTTGCGGAGCAACTACAGGAGATATTATTTCTCGCGAATTAAAAATTGAAATTGAAGATGGGTTTGAATTTCACGACCCTGACTTACCTCCTGTTTCATACATGACCGGAATAGATTTGGTAACCGAAGGAATTTTAACTCTGAGCAAAGTAACCGAAATATTGAAAGTATATAACAACAATTATATTCTTGGAAAAGGTCCGGCAGACCAAATCGTAAAGCTTATTAAAGAAAGTGATGAAATTCAGTTCATTATTGGAACCCGAATTAATATTGCGCATCAAGATCCAAACTTACCAGTAGAACTTGAGATAAGAAGAACTGTAGTTCGAAGAATTGCAGAAATACTTGAAAGCAAATTTCTGAAAGAAGTTAGTATGAAATTTATATAGGATTAACTTTTATTCTTTCCAAAAATACTGAAATTCAATATTTCTTCCTTCGGGATCTTTAGCATAAAAATGATAAATTCTATACAAAGGATTATCCTTAGGTTCAGCAACAGCAATATCTTTAAACTTTATATACATTTTATCTACTTCTTCTTTTGAATTATAAAAAAATGTAATCATTC
>DAOUTQ010000101.1 GCA_030668615.1 Bacteroidales bacterium
AAGCATATCTTTAAAAGTCATTTTGTGTGGATACCATCGATTTCCAATTTTCTTAATATCAGATAACTCAAGCCTTTTAAGCAGTTTTCCGCTTTTCGCATAAAGTTCTTCTTTTAATGGGATATATCTGTCTTTATCAACCCATATTTTCCGTGTTTGATAATTTACTTCAGCAGTTTTTGCTTGAAGCTCAACTATCCAGCAATCTCTTTCATTAATAACTTCAGAGCCTATAACACCAGCATCATAATCTTCAAGCAATTCAGCATTATCCATCATGTCTTCATAAGAAAGATCTGAACCCATCAAGGATTGTCGCAACATATGGCCTGAGATTTTAATGATTCTATCTGAACCCGGAGAATAAATCCATAATTCATCTTCAAGCTTCAACATTTTCGTTCCTTTTTCGCGTGCCGGAGCAAGATATTCGGTAAATGATTTTTCATCGCCCATTCCCCATGATTTAGCTTCTATGGTTCGTGTTTGTCTTGCACCATGAATTATCATTTTCGAAGTTGATATTATACTTTTCGATGCCATGTTTTTATCAATTCGTTCAAGAATTTCTTTACCTGTAGGATTTTGAGCCCAAAGGAAGGCTGGAATAAAGAATAATAGTATTATGGTTTGTATTTTTTTCATGTTTTTTATTTTTCGTTATTTCTCATTTTAGATAAAAAAAGCAAAAAAGGCTGTCATTCCCACGAAAGTGGGAATCTTTTTAAATAGTTTCAAATAGTTCATCCCAATTCGGATTTCTCTTCTCTATTAATTCATTTTTCCATAACCTTTTCCATTTTTTTAGTTGTTTTTCTCTCTTAATTGCGTATTCGATATTTGTGAAATGTTCAAAGTATAACAGCTTATTAATATTGTATTTCTTTGTAAATCCATCAATCTTTCCTTCTTTATGCTCAAAAACTCTTCTCTTCAAATCATTTGATACTCCAATATATATCACAGAATTATTCCAATTTGATATTATATATATAAAATAATTTGAGTTCCAAGTCATTATTATTCACTTAAGATTCCTGCTTTCGCAGGAATGACATTTTAAATAAACTAAGTTTCTAACTCTTTAAATAAGGAAGCAGTCTTGCGTTTATATATTCCAATTCCTGATAGCATGGTTCCAAGAGTTACAGAAAACAAACCAGGAACAAATCCAATATAATAGGCCGGAGCTGTAATATTTGCTCTAAAAACACCTGGCATCATCATTTTTGAACTTTTCATCATATCTCCAACATCTATCCCAACTTCTTGCAACCAAAAAGAAAATCCAAGTCCAACAAGCGTTCCTAAAAGAGAACCCACAATACCAATTAATAATGCTTCATAAATCATTGAACGGTAAATATGTCCTTTTTCTTCACCAATTGCCAGACGAACACCAATTTCACCGTATCTTCTTAATCCACCAATTAATCCTGTATTCCATAATACGATTGACATAGCCATAATAAATATGGTAATAATAATTCCAACAAAACTATCCACATAATCAAAGTAACCTGCCATAATAGAATCGTTTTTTAATCGAGTCATAACTGGTGAGAACTCATCATTTGGATCGGTATATTTCTCATTAAATGTATTTTCCACATTTAAAGCGGCAATATCATCGTAATTTTTCATATCCAGAAAACCCAGCAGCTCGCCGCACGCATCATCCATATCCAGTGCATTCTGAATTCCCGAGATATCAGCAATCATACCGCTTCGATCCATCATTTGTACACCAAATTCTATGGTTCCAGAAACAACAAAATTCTGAATTGACATTCCTCCATACATTGTTGAAGTAATTAGAGTAACTGTTCCTCATAAATCAACTTCGAGTTTTGTAGCAAACTCGTCACTTACTAATACTTCATTTGACTTTTCAGGCAATCTGCCCCTTTTTAGTGAGTTTCTTATGTTCAACCTGTCTAATTCTTTGCTGTTTTCAGAAATTAGATCAACAGCAATTCCTGCAACGACACCCTGTTTTTTAGTTTCTCCAAACTCATCAGGAGCATCTAATAAACCTCCAAAGTTTATTCGTTGAACAAAGTCCATTGTTGGATAATCTTCCTGCAGGTTGTTTACCAAATCATTTACCTCTATTAATGCAAGATCGTTAGGTAATTGATTTTTATTCTCAGCATAAGCACGTGTCATTACTTTAACATGACCCGAAGTATAATTTGCCGAAAATTCAATCATATCACCTAAAACTCCTGTAATATAACAGTGTAAGAATACAGTAAGTGTAACACCCGCCGTAACAACCAAAATTGGTAGTAAACTACGATTCCGGTCTCTTAATAATCCTTTAAATAAAAAACGTATCATTGTATTTTTCCTTTTATAGCGTCAGTTGGTTTCATTTTAGAAATTTTACGAGCTGGCAAATAGCTCACAATCAGAGTTATTACAAAAACAAGCAATGAAGTTCCAATAATTAAGCCAGCTCCATAAACCGGATAAATAGTATCAGCAATAGCAATACCCATATCATCTGTTCCTGCCGGCATTGTCATTCCTATAGACATTAACCAAATTAATAATGGTGTTCCAACAATTCCAATGAATATAACAGCTAAAATAGCATGCATTGCTCCTTCTACAGTAAATAGACTAACTACTTGCGTGCGAGTCATTCCCATTGCAATGTATGTACCGATTTCTTTTTGTCTTCGAAAAATAGATAATACTTGAGTATCAAAAATCGCTAACATTGCTAAAAGCATTAATATAAAATACATAAATGATCCTCCAACTTTCTTCATCTTCATCATTTCGTTCATTTCTGTCATTAAGAAATCAAATTCTTTATACACCCAACCAGAAATATCTTCGCTCATATCATAATCTTCACCAATAATAAACATAGTAGCTTCGTTCGGTGCTTGCATCATTTTCTGAAGTGTATTTATATGGATATACATTTGACCACCATCAATTGAAGGAACATTGCAGTCGAAAACATTTACAATTTTCACCTCAGCCGCATCAAATGTTCCATTTATATCTCTCCATCGAATTGTTGTTATATCACCTACTTTTAATTTGCAGTTTTTTGCCATTCTTTTCCCGATAACAGCTGGGATTTCTTCTGATTCAATATTTAATTCTGCACTAGGAATTGCAATAACTTTTTGATCAGGCTTGATTCCCTTTAAAAGCATGCTTTGAATTCTTCCATCAGGATAAACAGAAGCTTGTGTTAATAATATTGGTGTTACAATTCCTTCTACGGTTGCTTTTTGCAATACATCAGGAATTTCTGCATGACTATCTTCTAATGTAAAGAAATCATAAGGATCGTAGTTCTCTTGCCAGTATTGACCGTTTCCAACTTCCCAGGCCTGCATATCTCTATTTGCCTGTTCATTCCATCCGTCAAGTATTCCATAATGCCAGATGATCATAAACAAGACAAAAGCCAATACAATTACGTTGAGCCAGGTTCTTAATCCTGCACCAACTAAATTTCGATAGGCTAATTTAATTGCTAACATGATATCTATTCTCCTTTTACTTTAGTAAGCTCATCTTTTACAACTTTACCATCTTCAAGGCTAATTTTTCTTTTCAGATATTTAATAACCTTATCGTCGTGAGTAGCAAATATGAAGGTAGTTTTAAGCTCTTCATTTAGTTTGAGCATCATCTTTAGAATATTATGAGAATTTGCTGCATCGAGATTTGCTGTAGGTTCGTCAGCCAAAACAATTACCGGCTTTTTCACCATAGCTCTTGCTATTGCAACTCTTTGACATTCACCACCTGAAAGTTGAGCAGGGCGAGATTTAACTTTATCGGTTATTCCAACCCAATTTAAAGCGTCCATTACAGCTTTTTTTCGTTCTGCTCCACTCATGTTTAATAATAGCAATGGAAATTCAACATTTTCATATACTGTGTAAACAGGAAGAAGATTATAGGTTTGAAAAATAAATCCTAAATGCTTTCTTCGAAGTTTTGCTGCACTCTTTAATGAGAGATTACTTGTTGATTCTCCCATTACAACTGCATCACCTTCAGTAGCGTTATCAAGAGAACCAATAATATTAAGTAAAGTTGTTTTACCAGACCCACTTGGCCCAACAATTCCTGTAAATTCTCCTGGATTAATCGTTAAGTTAATACCGTTTAATGCGGTAAACTCTCCTTTTCCAACCGGAAAACGTTTTACAAGATTGTCAATTGTTATTAAAGTATTTTGTTCCATATGTTTAAGTTTATTAAGTTCAAGGTTTAAAGTTTTCTCATTCTCTCAATTTCTCCTTTTCTCATCATCTTAATTAATAATTTACTAATGATTAAAAACCACCATTAACTGTGCTCCGTAACCACCAAACAAATTTGTTTCTCCAACATTCTGATATATTTGAAAATTATCAGGGTTCCAAAACGCCATGATGTATATTATCCAGTTATCGTAAGTCGATGAAAAGTTTATAAAGCGATAAAAATCATTATTTGTAAAATCATAATAAACAATTGCCTGAAGATTATTTATTATATTTAAAGGATAACTTAAAGACATTGCTCCAAATCCTATTCCGTCTCCGTTACCAAAAACACTCTCTGTTTTTTGATATGTAAAATACTCAGTAACAACATTTAATCCATTTCCCAATGGAAAGGTATAATCTGCGCCGACATTAACTAATCTCTGATAACGCTGAGTTGTAAAATCTAAGTTTTGATAAATTAAAGCTGCTTCAAACCAAAGTCCTATTTCTAAATCAAATTTTCCATCAATTGCATACCTGTTTTCAGAAAATCCGGTTCGATTTGACAATGTATCTGCAAAAGTTCCGTCAAATATTCCTTCCCGATAATGATAAGTTCCTGCTATTTCACCTGTTAAAAAGGGCAACTGTATTCTTCCTCCAATTTCAGGTTTTTCTTTATTGGATGGGAAAATCTCCCAGCCTTTTGTATCATCGTTTCCATATAAAAACCACATCCAGATATTTGCATTATTCAGAAAATAATATCTTCCAAGTACAGCATGAACACCTTCTGTCATTTGAAGTGGATCGCGCGGATCCATTTTATCGAACCACATTAAAGGACGTAAAATATTAGCTGATCCAAAATTTATTTTATGCAAACCCACACGTACATCAAACTGATCGCCTGAAAAACTCACCCAACCACGGTACGGTTTAATTTTCGCATTTAAATCTGTAGTATCGTTTGCCCAATAAAGTGTTGTGTATGTATTTAACGTAAAGTCCCAGTTAAAAGAATAATTATCATTTAAATCTTTATTAAATAAAAGTGTGGGGAAATATTGTAATCCTAACTGACTTTCAAATGGCTTTTCAGGATTAACAATTGCTCTACCGATCATTTGCCCTTTCTTATCCATAAACTGTGCCGATAGCTTCAAAGTAACCAGTAGGAATAATAAAAATAATATGACCCGTGTAATTTTTAACATTTTTATCTTTATTTAACGAGGTAAAACACCGTAGAAAAAGAAATTTGTCATTTCCATTATTAAATCTTGTGGATTTGAATACATCTTTCCCAGGTTTTCATCTTTAGTCATCTCAAACATATGGTTCAAAAAATACAATATAAATTCTGGTTTAATATCACTTCTTATTTCACCATTTTTTTGAGCTTCAGTGTAGTCATTAACAATCATTGTTAGGTTTTTTGTCTTTATCTCATTTAAGAATTGTAACATTTCAGGATCAGCATGACGTATATAATCATCCATAAATTCGCTACTTATATCTTGAGATTGCTCCATTTTTAAATCTATGGTTTTCTTTACTTTATCAGAAAAAGGAATGTCACTATCCATAATTTCCCGATATTTTTTTAGCGAAGCATCAAAAATAAAATTTAATAAATATTTAATAAGCTCCATTTTATTTTTAAAATGCTTGTAAAATGTCATTTTACTAACCTTTGCTTTACGACATACTTCTTCTATTGTAACACGTTTAAAACCATACTTCCAGAAAAGTTCTTTTGCTGCAATCAAGATTTCCCTTAATTTTTGATCATCTATACTTTCCATCGCCTATTATACGTTTTTAGTTTTCTTATACTATTTTCGTACAAATAACGTAATTTTATAAATACCTGTCAAGTATTTTTTAAACTTTTTGATTTAAATTTTTAATTACCCTATTTTTATATAATCTAAAACTATGATTATGACAGCAACAGAACTACATAAAGACATAAAAGCATTTTGCATTAAAAATGCAGATGACGAAATCGTAGTAAAATATTCGCGATACTTTAAAGGCGGGTTTAATGGCTATGGATTACACAAAGATTTAATTCCTAATAAAGTAAAGCAAATCAAAAAGCAATCGTGGTGCTCTATAGATCTTGTGTACGATGTATCAAAATTGTTAATCCCTGAAGAAAAATTCGAATTGCCATCCTTTGCAATTAACCTGTTAAATGAATTTGCAAAAGAATTTGATTATAAGACATTTCAAGAATTAGAATCCTGGTTCTCAATAGGAATAAATAATTGGGCCCATACCGATGGTTTAGTTCAGTACTTTTTTCCTGCCTTATGGAAAAAGGAAACTATAAAGCTTAAAGATTTATCTACTTGGCGAAAAGCTGAGAATAAATTTCAACGACGCTGTGTTCCTGTTGTTATGATTAAACTTTTAAAGCACGATACTGATCTTTCAAAAATGTTTGATTTCATTGATTCTATTATGATGGATCCTGAAAGGGAAGTTCATCAGGGATTAGGATGGTTTTTACGCGAATGCTGGAAAAAAGATCGCAAGTTAACTGAAGAATTCCTCATGAAATGGAAAAATGATTGTGCCCGATTAATTATACAATATGCTACGGAAAAGATGACAAAAGAAGAGCGTTTACAATTCCGACGAGATAAGAAATAAATTATAAGAACTTAATAATATCACACTTCGACATGCTCAGTGTGACATTAACTTATACAAAGTTGTCATCTTGAGCCTGTCGAAAGGTGAACATCCTGGTTTATTCCTAATACTCTTTTTTAAACAAGCACTGAAATTTTCAAAACTATTGGGTTTACAAGTATTTCAAAGTCTTTATAAGCAAGTTTAATTAGCTCTGAATGTGAACCTGCTGCAAAAGCTATTTCTTTACCTTTTGTTAATGTTTCTGCAACATAAACTTCCATTTGATATAAGTTCCCAAAAGGAGGCATTGCGCCAACTTCGCAATTAGGAAACATCCCTGTAAAATCCTCTTCTTCTGCTAATTGTACTGTAACTGCTCCACTCTCTTCTTTTAATTGATTGAAATCTATTTTATACGATGCAGGCAGCACAACCATAGTCATTTTCTCATCCAGTTTTACCATAACAGTTTTAGCGAGTTCATTTCCAGACACGTGTGCAGAAGCTGCAACTTCCATAGCTGTAAATGCGGGGGAATGACTTATAATAACATATTTAATATCGTTATTATCTAAATAATCTTTTACTTTTTTTATCGGCATAATATCATCTTATTATTCTGATTAAATAAACAATCTTGTATACGTTATAATATTCTTATAACGAAGTAGAGATTTAGGGAAGAATCTTAAATAATTTTATTAAGATAATTTCTATAAATTTACGAAATTACAAATCTGAAATCAATACAATTGGATTTATAATTTACAATCCTAATATATTAAAATGAATACCGCAATCCTGCCATTAAATTAAAACCAGGTTGTAAAACTCGTGCTGAGTATTGTACGCCATCTGCACTTCTTGGCCCTGGATTATAATATTCTGTGTTTAATAAATTATCAACTTTTAAATTAATATCCAGTCCTTTCACTAGTCCAAATATATCAATGATATTTAAATTAATTCCAACTATAGCATAGTCATTAATTTTCGTGTAAATTGGCTCTGTCTCAGGATTTTTTTGCCAATTGATTGTTTTTTTTGTTGAGATATAATTCAGTTTTGTATAAAGAGAAATTTTGTTTTTATAATTATACAATATCCCTATATTAAGTTTGACCGGAGCTATATCTCCTATCAAATTATTATCAAAATCGTAATTGTAAGAGCCTGACAAATTACAATTTGCAGAAAAACTTGAATTTATTTTTGAATTAATATTAAGCTCATATCCATATATTGTTACCTTTCCATTACTTAAATTCTCGAAATGAGTTCCTGTAGTATATCCAAAATAAGGATTTAAAGAATCATTTTTAACTTCAGTAATAAAATTTGAAACTAAGGTATAATATCCTGATCCTGTAATCAGTAACTTATTATTTAAATTTATAGTTGCTCCTAACTCAAAAGATTTTAATTTTTCTGGTTCCAGATTAGCTGAATTATGCGGTCTGAGATCAAAGTCAGTTGCATATTTGTGCCATTCATCCGCTTCTTGAAATGCCTCTGCATATTGTAATCTTAAGACTAAATCCTTAGTTGCTTTATATATAACGGAAAGTCGTGGAGTAAAAACGGAGTACCCAATATCTTCATCATCCTTAACACTTTGATCTTCATATCTACCTCCTATACTTAAGGTTATTTTTTTGATAGGATTATATATTGCTAAAGCGTAAACAGCTATATTCTTTTTAATATGTCTTGGAGTAGTTTTAATATCATTTGAACGTTCTCCTAGTTCGTAATTTTCCTGTGTATTTGTATATATATATCTAAGTCCACTTATAAGTTTTAATTTATCAGAATAAGAATATGTTATTTGTTCATCGAAAGTCATATCCCAAGTTTGTAACTGATAATAGTAAACTATACCTGTTACAAAAGTATCTATTCCATTATCCAAAGTAACCTCCATAGGCCTTAATTGGTATGTTGATGGATCATTGTGCGAAATAATTTGCGAATGTTCATAATCTATATGGTTAAGATCATTCACAGGTTGATCATAAAAAATAAAACTACCTTCTTGAGAATCTGTGACTTTATGATTTCTATATGTTAAGTTTGTTGATGCTAATATTTTATCATTAAGAGACTTTTTATGTGAAAGCATATACCCTTGGTTGTTTTCATACCATTTTGTCCATGGGCCCGATCTTTTAAAAGGATTATAGAAATATGACTCTAGTTCCTTTTTTGACCAGTTTAAGGCTGTAAAATGCAAATTCCCATATTTGAAATTTGCATGTATTCCATAATTTTCGCCCGGTTGCGGTTGATTAAAATCTTCGTTTACAAGTTCACCATCAATTGCATATACTAAATTATTACCAATCTTATTTAAATATTCTTGTGAGAAATTATTATCATGTCCATTTATAATATCAAATTCATCCCATTGATGTAAATCATCTTGCGAAAAGTATTTTATTGCGATATTATATGAATTAGAATTATCAAATGTTTCGCCTGTCGAGAATTCAATATTTTTCCTACCCCATGAACCTCCAGTGATAGTAAGATTTAAATCACCAACGTCTACTCCTTTTTTCGTAATAACATTTATAATTCCGGAAAATGCATTTGTACCATATAAAGCAGATGCAGGACCATATAAAACTTCAATTTGTTTTATTTGACCAACAGGATATTGCCTTGAAATCCAAGTTGTTTGTTTCCAGATATCATTCTCAAGAATGCCATCATATATGAGTAAAAAACGATCAGAATTTTCTGATCTATAACCTCTCATGAATATAGTTGAATAATTAACGCCATAGCTTTTATTAAAATCAAATCCTGGTAAATCATGCAATATTTCCTCTAAATAATGATAACCTCGATCTTTTATCATTTTATCTGTAATTACAATCATTGCAGCTGGAGCGTTAGAATATGTCTGAGAAGTCTTAGATGCTGTAATAATTTCAACCTCCATTAATTCCTTTAATGTAAGATCAAATAGCTTTATTGCTGAAGTATCAACACTTTGCGAATAACAAATATTATTAAAAGAGTATGAAATAAAAAGAACAATATAAAAAGTTAAAGTCTTCATTTTAAAATTGATAACTGAATTTAAAAATATCATTTCAATTTATTAGAAAACGATGTAAATTAAACAGTTTATATAATTAAGATTCTGAGTTTTAATTTACTTTATTTTTATAAATTTACGAAACAACAAGTCCAAAGTCAATTATAATGAGCTATAATAATATATTAAACAGCCTAGGTCCATGCGGAATTAATTGCTCTAAATGCTTTGCATTTAAGAATGGAACTATAAAAAAATTAAGTTCGGAGTTAAAAGAGAATTTAGGGAACTTTGATGTTTATGCTGAGCGCTTTGTTGATTTACTGGATGAACCTATTTTCAAAAAATATCCTGATTTTAAAGAAATGCTTAGTCATTTTGCAAATGCAGAATGTAATGGTTGTAGAAAAAATGAATGCAAACTTTTCACAGCTTGTAAAGTAAAGCAGTGTTCTAAAGATCATTCTGTTGACTTTTGCTTTCAATGCGCAGAGTTTCCATGCTCAAAGCATGGTTTCGATGAGCATCTTGAAAAACGCTGGATAACAATTCAAAATAAGATGAAGATTAATGGTATTGAAAGTTACTTTGACGAAATAAAAGATTTACCCAGATACTAATTCAATCTTTTTGCAACATCCTCTTTATAGTTTCTACCAATCGTAAATTTTCTTTCTCCTATTTCAACATACGAAGAAGTAAAGACATCAATCTTTGTTAAGTTAATTATATATGATCTGTGTATTCTTATAAAATCTTCTGAAAGTTCTTTTTCAATAGCAGTAAGACTTTCATAACATATTATTGAAAAATCAGTTGTATGCACCTTAATGTAATTATCCAAGCTTTCAATAAATAAGATTTCCGAGAATTTGATTTTATAGTTTTTCTTATCAGCTTTTAAAACAATATAATCCTTCTGACCATTTGATTTATTTCCTGACTCTTGTTTTGGTTTTGCATGAGAAAGAAATTTATTTATTGCTTTTAAAAACCGTTCAAATGATATTGGTTTAACTAAATAATCAATAGCATCCAATTCAAAAGCATCAACAGCAAAATTGCGATATGCAGTTGTAAAAATTACTTTCGGTGGATTTGATAATGATTTTAAAAACTCAATTCCTGAAATGCCTGGCATATTTATATCTAAGAAAAGTAAATCAATATTTTCAGTATTTAAAATCTCAATCGCATCAATTGCTTTTGTAAATCCATTTAATACTTCAATATTTTCGAATTTTTCGAGATGCTCCTGAATTACTTTAATTGCAATTGGCTCATCGTCAATTATAATACACTTATATTTATGCTTTACTGTCATTTAGTTTAAATCTATTTCTAATATTGTTTTAAAAATTCCTTCTTTATTTAATATATCTAAACTGTATTTATCTTTATAAATTAATTCTAAACGATCTTTTATATTCTTTAAGCCAATCCCCTTACCTTCCTGCTTTAAATACTTATCAACTCCTTTTTCGAAAGTACTATTTTCAATCGTAAATTTAAGAATCTGATTATCCATATTTAGTTCCATGAAAATAAAACTCTTTTCAGGGTTATGGAAACCATGTTTAAATGCATTCTCAACAAAAGGAAATAAAATTAATGGTGCAATTTCAATATCACTAATATTCTTTGGAAAATTCATCTTAACATTAAAATTTTCATCATGACGGACACGTTCTAACTCAATATAATTTTCAATAAATTTTAATTCTTTTATTAATAGCACTTCCGGTTTGTCGCACTCATATAACATGTAATCAAGCAACTCGGAAAGTTTCATTATAACTTCTCTTGAGCCCTCTGCATTTTCTTTTACTAATCCGTATAAATTATTTAACATATTAAATAAGAAGTGCGGATGTATCTGACCCTGAAGCAATTTTAAACTTGCTTCTTTTAATTTAATCTCAGTTAACTGCTTTTGTTTTTCGATGTTATTCTTTTCTACTAATCTTCGATATGATTCTTTAATAAAATGTATAACCACGGCTATAATTACAAGCAAGTAATTTCCCGTAACCAATATAACAATCTCACTTCGAGTAGGAATTAACATATCAGGAAGTTTTAGCACACTATATGTCAATATAAGGATTACAGAAAAAGAAATTAACCAAAAGGTGACAATAAAAATAGCAAGAATTAAGTACATAAATAAGAACAGCTTCCCTGTAAATAAATATCTGTGAATTAAATATCTATTAATTAAAAGGGTAATTAAAATACTTACTGCAATTAAAAATATAACCAATGAAAGTCTGATTTTCAGATTGTAATCTTTATTACTAAATAAAAAAAACATAATGCAGGCAGAAAAAAACCAATATAGAATATGCCACTTCCAGTTACTCTTATTTGTAAATAAATTTAATATCTTCTGATCATCCATATTCACTCAAAGATAATATAATAATATTTTTAATCTTTTGATTAAATCAGGATTTATGTAAACAACGTTTTTATCACCCTGAGTGGATTATATTCGTTCGCACTGGATTATTTGCTATCCGGAAAAGAAAAATATACCTTGGCATAAATATATTTTTTGTTTACTGATTCAACTGTAATATTGACTTAGTATTAACCAAAACAAATAAAAATTATGTCAGTATTTAGTTTATTAAAGGAGCAATTTGTTAACGGAGGTTTCATGTTTATGATTCCAATGTTAATTATGTGGATAGTCTTAATTTTTTTAACAATAAAGCTTGCTTTAAGCTATCGTTTGGAAAGTAGAAATGTAGAAAAACTAAAAAACCAAAACTCTATTATTCTCTTTATGGGAAGTTTTATGTTTCTTGGATCAATATTCTATCAGACATTAGGATTCTACCAGGCACTTTCTGCTATTGAAGTAGCCTCAGACATTTCTCCTTCACTTATTATGGGTGGCTTGAAAGTTTCATTTATTGCACCATTACATG
>DAOUTQ010000078.1 GCA_030668615.1 Bacteroidales bacterium
TAATGATGAAGTTAAAGATGGACTTTCAGAACGTGGAGGCCATCCGGTTGAGCAAAAAATGATGAAACAATGGTCGCTTCGGGTATCTGCATATGCCGAAAGACTCTTGAATGGATTAAATGACATAGAATGGTCTGAGTCACTTACAGAAATGCAAAAAAACTGGATTGGCAAATCTGAAGGTGCAGAAGTTTATTTTAAAACTGTAGATGGTGGAGTTGACATCTTAATTTTTACTACTCGCGCTGATACTATGTTTGGAGCAACATTTATGGTTTTAGCTCCTGAATGTGATTATGTTCCTTTAGTTACAAATACAGAACAAAAAGAAGAGGTTGAAGATTATTTAGAAGCAACTAAAAAACGAACTGAACGAGAACGTTTAGCAGATACTGGAAAAATAACTGGTGTTTTTACAGGATCATTTGCTGTAAATCCGTTTACAGGAAAGGAAATTCCAATTTGGATTAGCGATTATGTGCTTTCGGGATATGGAACAGGAGCTATTATGGCCGTTCCTGCCCATGACAGCAGAGATTATGCATTTGCAAAACACTTTGATTTGCCAATTATACCATTAATTAAGGGCTGTGATGTTTCAAAAGAATCTTTTGATGCTAAAGAAGGTAAAATGGTTAACTCTGGTTTTCTAAACGGATTAAATGTTAAAGAAGCAATTCCTTCTGCTATGGAGGAGGTTGAGAAAAGACAAATAGGTAATCGTAAGATAAATTATCGTTTGCGAGATGCTATTTTTGGTCGTCAACGATATTGGGGAGAACCTTTTCCAATTTATTTTAAAGATGGAGTTGCATATCCACTTGAAGAAAAAGATTTGCCATTAGAATTACCAGAGATTGATAAATATTTACCTACCGAAGATGGACAACCGCCTCTTGGCAGAGCTGAAGACTGGAAAACAAAAGATGGTTACCCAATTGAACTAAGTACTATGCCTGGTTTTGCTGGTTCTTCTGCATATTATTTGCGCTATATGGATCCGCGTAATGATAAAGGATTGGTTTCGAAAGAAGCAAACGAATATTGGCGCGATGTTGATTTGTATATTGGTGGAACAGAGCATGCTACAGGTCACCTGATTTATTCACGATTTTGGAATAAATTTTTATACGATATCGGAATTGTTTGTGAACAAGAACCATTTAAAAAGCTTGTAAATCAGGGGATGATTCAAGGTCGTTCTAATTATGTATATAGAATAAATGGAACAAATAAATTTGTATCCTTAAACTTAAAAGGAAATCACGAAACAACAACGCTTCATGTAGATGTAAATATGGTAAGTAATGATATTTTAGATATTGAAGAGTTTAAGAACTGGAGACCTGAATTTAATGATGCAGAATTTATTTTAGAAGACATGCCTGACGGCAAGGCAGGTGGAAAATATATCTGTGGTTGGGGTGTTGAGAAAATGTCAAAAAGATATTACAATGTTGTTAATCCTGATGATATTACTGAGAAATATGGTGCTGATACCTTACGTATGTATGAAATGTTTCTTGGACCATTGGAAATGTCTAAACCATGGGATACAAATGGAATTGATGGTGTACATAAATTCTTGCGTAAATTCTGGAGATTATTTCATAACGAAAAGAATGACTTTGTTATCACTGATGATAATCCAAACGATAAAGAATTGAAAGTTTTACATAAAACTATTAAAAAAATTCAGGAAGATATTGAAAGGTTTTCTTTTAATACATCTATAAGTGCATTTATGATTTGTACAAATGAATTAACTGAATTGAAATGCAATAAAAGAGATGTTTTGGAGCCTTTATTGATTCTTTTATCGTCTTTTGCACCTCATATCACAGAAGAATTGTGGGCGTTCTGTGGAAATAAAGAGAGTGTTACACAGGCTGTTTTTCCTGAATACAATGAAAAATACTTACAAGAGAGCACATTTGAGTATCCCGTATCTTTTAATGGCAAAATGAGATTTAAAATAAAATTGCCAATGGATATTAACCCAAAAGAAGCAGAAGAAAAGATTTTGTCTCACGAGATGGCTCAAAAATGGTTAGATGGTAAATCTCCTCGTAAAGTAATTTTTGTTCCTAAGAAGATTGTTAACATTGTTATATAAACATTTATTATGACTAAGTTGCTTAAAAATTTTAGGACCTACCTTATTATTACAATAGGGTTGTTTATAAATGCATTAGGCTGGACAGCCTTTTTGATTCCTGCCGAAATTACCGGTGGAGGAATTACCGGTGTTGCAACATTAATCTTTTATGCAACAGAAATACCTGTATGGATCCCTTACTTGATTATAAACCTTATTCTTATTGTAACAAGCATAAAGATACTGGGTAAAAACTTTGGGATAAAGACCATTTACTCTACAGTTGTTTTAACATTGTTCTTTTCTGTATTGCAAGGTGTAATTAAAGAGCCTATTGTTAACGAAAACTTTATGTCATCAGTACTTGGAGGTATAATGGCCGGAGTAGGTGTTGGTATTGTATTTAGTCAGGGTGGCAGTACAGGTGGAACCGATATTATTGCCATGGTAATTAATAAATACAAAAACATTAGTCCTGGTAAAATTATTTTGTATGCCGATGTAATTATTATATCATCTTCATTTTTAATTTTTAGATCGATTGAAAAAATAGTTTATGGATATGTTGCCATGGGTGTTACAGCTTATGCAATTGATTTGGTGTTAACTGGTGCTAAAAGAACTGTTCAGTTGTTTATTTTTTCAAAATTGCATGACGAAATAGCACAAAGAATTTCTACGGAAATTAATCGTGGAATTACATTGATTGATGGTACAGGATGGTATACCAAGCAGGATTCAAAAATATTAATGGTTCTTGTGAAAAAACAAGAATCAAATAGTTTATTAAAAATAATTAAAGAGATTGATCCAGATGCTTTCATTTCAGTTAACAACGTAATGGGCGTTTACGGTAAGGGATTTGATCGAATAAAAGGCTAAATATTTGAATTTTAGATATTTATTGTTTATTTTGGTGGCAAATACTTAATTATATGCATTTTAAGAGAATTACAATCATAACTTCAGTAGCATTATTAGTTGTACTGGCAGGCTTAATAAAATCTTCGGAAAGTAGTATTATACAACGAAACAAGAATATTTATGCTGTTGGAATTGACCATAATATAATATATCACGATATTAAAAAAGAGTATGGAATTACAATTGATTCATTTTTAATAAATCAAAATAGGATTAAACGTAATTACAATTTAGCCAGATTACTTACAGATGCAGGTTTGGATAATCAGATGGTCGCAAAAGCTACCTATAGATCTGCAGATGTTTTTGATATAAGAAAAATGAAGGCTGGTAATAATTACAGATTGTATTATACAAAAGATAGTACAGAAACACTATCGTATTTTGTTTATAAACACAGTCCAACTGAGTATCTGAAAATTAATTTACAGGGCGACCCAAAGGTTCTTTTGGGTGAAAAGGAAATAATAAATAAAAGAAAAACTTGTTCAGGAACAATATCTTCATCATTGTGGGTAACTATGATCGAGAATAATATTGACCCAATGATGGCAAATCGTTTATCGGAAATTTATGCTTGGACAGTTGACTTCTTTGGACTTGAAGAAGGTGATCAATTTAAGGTTATTTACAATGAACAATATGTTGATAGTATAGCTATTGGAATAGGAGATATTTATGCTGCAAGTTTTACACATCGTGGCGAAGAGTTATATGCATATGAGTTTGAGCAAAATGGAGTAAAAAGTTTTTTCGATGAAAATGGTAAAAGTTTACGTCGTCAGTTCTTAAAAGCTCCCTTAAAATTTTCAAGAATAAGTTCAGGCTATTCAAATAGTCGTTTTCATCCGATTCTGAAGATACGTCGTCCGCACAGAGGAGTTGATTATGCCGCGCCAAAAGGAACACCAATCTATAGTATAGGAGATGGAACTATTATTGCCAAGGGATATACAAAATCAGCAGGTTATTATATTAAAGTAAAACACAACAGTGTATATACATCAGGATATAATCATTTGTCACGTTATCCTAAAGGGATCAAGAAAGGTCAGCGCGTTTCTCAAAGCGATATTGTTGGTTATGTAGGAAGCACTGGTTATTCTACAGGTCCACATCTCGATTTTAGAATGTGGAAAAACGGACAGCCTATTAATCCTTTAAAAATAAAAGCTCCACCTGTAGAACCTATTCTGGAAAATAATTTATCTTCATTTGAAAACAGAAAAAAAGAATATTTTACGGAGCTTGATAAAATTGATTCTTAACTTATGTTTATTAAATTAGATTTTTCTTAAAATATTATTACTATGAAAACAAAGAAAAAATTAAAGAATTCTTTATATATCGCTTTCATATTAGCTATTCTTTCTTCCTGTTCACCAGAATATATCCCAAACATGGTTAATTCACCAATGTTAAGTAATCAGGGCGAATTTCAGGCAACAATTGCAACCGGAACAAGTAATTTTGATGCTCAAACTGCATTTGCTATTACGGATAATATCGGTATTATGGTTAATGGATCTTATGGAAATGAAACAAATGATTCTACCGATGATTTTCATAAACACACTTTTATTGAAGGAGGAATCGGTTATTATAATAAGATAGGAGACAAAGGTAGGTATGAAATTTATGGCGGATTTGGTACTGGTAGCGTAGAAGGTTTTTTCGAAGATGCTTTATTTGATTCTGAAATAACAAATGCAAACTATAACCGGTTCTTTGTTCAGCCTGGAATAGGAATGTCAACCGGAATATTTGACGGGAGTTTTTCTCCAAGGTTTGTCTTGATTCAAATGAATCCTCAAGGAACAGGCTTTGTTTCAGGTGATTATAATGTTTTTGTTGAACCTGTTTTTACTTCAAAGGTTGGGTTCAAATGGGTGAAATTTGTTGCTCAGGTAGGCTTCTCCATTCCTTTTGGAGATGATCAAGTAAATTTCAACTACCAGTCATTTATTATGAACGTGGGCCTGAATTTGAATATTGGTCGTAAATATGATTTTTAACCTCAGAATAGCTGTTCAATTACCTTAGGAAAATGCTCGTATTCTAATTCGTGAACTTTCTTTGCTACTGTTTCGGGTGTGTCATTCGCTTTTACTTTGCATTTAGCCTGAAAAATTATATTTCCATCATCATATTCCTTATTAACATAATGAATCGTAATTCCTGATTCAGGGTCTCTGTTTTCTACAACTGCTTTATGCACATTCATGCCATACATCCCCTTTCCACCATATTTTGGCAACAATGCAGGATGAATGTTAATTATTGTATTCGGATAAGCATCAATTAAATATTCCGGAATTAACCACATAAAACCTGCAAGAACAATAAAGTCGATGTTGTTACTTTTTAGTTTTTGTAGCACTTTTTCGGAATTATAAAAGTCCGTTCGAGAAAAAATGTGATGTTTAACGCCAAGATTAACAGCACGTTGAATGACTCCTGCGTTTTTATTATTCGAAAAAACAAGGGAGATTTCAATTTTTTTATTTTCTTTGAAGAAATTTATAATGTTTTCGGCATTCGAACCGGATCCGGATGCAAATATTGCTATTTTACTCATATTTAATATTTTATATGTATTGTGTAGCAGTTTGTTAAAACGAAATATTAAAATTTTATTGCAAAAATGGTTTTTAAAATCCAAAAAAAGCTATTTTTACACCGAAAAATAAAGAAATATTTTTGATTTATTATAGTTATTTATATTTCTTTGCACAGTTAAAAATTAAACTAATTATTAATTAAAATTTTAAAGTTATGTCTGATACTGCATCAAGAGTAAAAGCGATTATCGTTGATAAGTTAGGTGTTGATGAAAATGAAGTTACACAAGAAGCTAGTTTTACTAACGACTTAGGTGCCGACTCTCTTGACACTGTTGAGTTAATCATGGAATTCGAAAAGGAATTTAATATTTCTATTCCAGATGATCAAGCTGAAAATATTGGTACTGTTGGTGATGCTACAAAGTATATTGAAGAGCACGCTAAGTAATTTTTAATATCTCAAAATCTTGTTTTAAATTTATTTGTTATGGAATTCAGACGTGTAGTAATTACAGGCCTTGGAGCAATTACCCCGATAGGTAACAATGTTGAAGAATATTGGAAGAATTTAATGGATGGAGTAAGTGGTGCTAACCTTATTACGCACTTCGATGCATCTAAATTTAAAACAAGATTTGCTTGTGAAGTAAAAAACTTCGACCTAAATCAACACTTCGACAGAAAAGAAGCAAGAAAATTGGATCGTTTTGCACAGTTTGCTTTGGTAGTAGCTGAACAAGCGATTCAAGATTCAAAGCTTGATCTGGAAGCAATCAATCATGATAAGGCTGGTGTTATTTGGGGTTCAGGCATTGGTGGACTTAACACTTTTTTGGAAGAAATTAGGAGTTATGCTAATGGTGATGGGACACCGAGATTCAGTCCTTTCTTTATTCCAAAAATGATTTCTGATATTGCCGCAGGGCATATATCTATGAAATATAATTTCCGTGGTCCAAACTTTACTACTGTATCAGCTTGCGCATCATCAACTAATGCAATGATTGATGCTTTAAATTACATTAGGTTAGGAAAAGCGGATGTTTTTATTACCGGTGGTTCAGAGGCTTCTATAAATGAAGCAGGCATGGGAGGTTTTGGATCAATGCAAGCTATTTCAACTAGAAATGAAGAATTTGAAACTGCATCAAGACCTTTCTGTAATACCCGTGACGGATTTGTTATGGGAGAAGGTGGAGCAGCACTAATTTTCGAAGAATTAGAGCACGCTAAAAAGCGAGGTGCAAAAATTTATGCCGAGGTAGCAGGTGGCGGAATGTCTGCAGATGCTCATCATTTAACAGCTCCACATCCTGAAGGATTAGGTGCTATGAATGTAATGAAAAATGCGCTTAGTGACGCTAATATGCAACCTGAAGAAATTGATTATATTAATGTACATGGAACTGCAACACCAAGAGGAGATACTGCAGAGCTATTTGGCATTAAGAATGTATTTGGTGATCATGCGTATAAAATGAATATAAGTGCTACAAAATCAATGACTGGTCACCTTCTTGGTGCAGCTGGTTCAATTGAAACTTTAGCGGCTATTTGTGCAATTCATAATGGAGTTATTCCTCCAACAATGAATCACAAGGAGCAAGATCCTGAAATTGATAATAAACTGAATTTGACTCTACACAAAGCTCAAAAAAGAGAAGTTAGAGCTGCGCTAAGCAATACATTTGGCTTTGGTGGTCATAATGCATCTGTTATCGTAAAAAAATACTCAGAATAACATATTTGTGCTAAAAGGCTTATTTCCTGTAAAATATTACTTTTCTAAAAATAAAAAGTTTTACAAGCTGATTTATCAGCTTAGCGGAATATATCCTTCAAATCCTGAAGTTTATAAAATAGCCTTTACTCATAAATCTGCTTCAAGAAATCCTGATAATTCAAAAAAACTTAATAACGAGCGTCTTGAGTTTTTAGGAGATGCAATTCTTGCATCTGTTATTGCTGATTTTTTATATACCTATTTCCCATTAAAAAAAGAGGGCTTTCTTACCAAAATGAGAGCCAGAATTGTTAGTAGAGAACAATTAAATGAGATTGCGCTTAATATGGGTTTGCAATTTCATATCGTTTCGCAAAGCAATATTAACGGTACGAAAAACATATATGGTAATGCTTTAGAAGCATTAATTGGTGCTTTATATGTTGATAAAGGATACAAAAAAACAAACAAATTTATTATTAATAGGATTATTAAGAATAATATTGATTTGAAAGAACTTTCGGTTACTGATTCAGATTATAAAAGTCAGATAATTGAATGGGCCCAGAAACATAAAATAGAAATTGCTTTTGACGACGAAGAAGTAGAAAGCACAGAACAAAATAGTTTATTTTTCACGTCGGCCATAACATTGGATGATAAAGTTTTAGGAAAAGGAAAAGGCTTGTCAAAAAAAGAAGCTCAACAGAATGCATCTAAAGAAGCATTAGTGTTTTTAGATAATCAATCTTCAGTTTAATCATTAATGTGCAATATCTGATAGTTTATGTAATTAAATATTCCTAATTTTATTTCATATCTAAAATAGATGAGTGCAAAAAAAAAGATTCACAAGTTAGCATTTGATTTTGAGAGCAATTTTAAATTAATTGGCATTGCCTCGCATGAAAATGATTATAGGCTTAGTTGGGCAATTAATAAATCTCTGAATATTGATTTTATTAGAACCGATGATTTTATAATTAATCATCCAAAACATAAAATTGAGACTCCTTATTCAATGTATACTTATTTTGATGAGGATGGTTTAATAAGCTATCATCTTATTTCAAACAAATCTGACAAAGGATTTCTATTGCCACATATGACAAATATCGATTTTGTTCTTAAGGTTTCTGAAGAAACAGATGAAGATCAGTTAAATAATATGTTAAAGCAGTTAAAGAAAATTGATATTATTATTACTGCTTTTTTTATAGAAGATTTATCTGACAAAGTAAAAAATATCTTTGCATTCTAATAATTCCTAAAATAAAAAAGAGAGATGTTACTCTCTCTTTTTAACCCTAAAATATAAACCTATGTGACAATGTTTCTTGCACTCTTGATATTGTCATTACAAAAGTATAGCATCCTTTGGTTAAGTTATTTAAAGCTTTGTTAAATAATGTTAAATAATTCATTTAGCAAAGATCAAGCAGTTATATTTGTATCATTATGCAAAAGAAAATACTTTGGACTATTACAATAATTTTATCAGCAACATTAATATGCTTGATATTAGTACAAGCATACTGGATAAATAATGCAATAAAAATTAACGAAGAACAATTTCATCAGCTTGCAATAAAGGGAATGGAAAACATTGTTGAGGAAATTGAGAACAGAGAAATAATTTCACAGGTTGTTAATGAGATGGATCCTTATCATGATGTTTCGCTTACAGGTGCTCCTTCTATTAATTATAAATTAAATAAACTAAGTCAAAGTACTTTTAGCTTATCAACAACCGATGAAGAAAAAGAAGTATTTATAATTAATGAGAATGACTCATTAAATATTAGCTCTCAACTCCAGTTATTAGCTAATAATGCAATACAGTTTCGAAATAAATCTGGATTACAGATTAACGAAGTATCAAAAAAGCAAAGTTTTGGGAATCTTAAAATAAATACCGACTTCGGTGAAAAGCTTGATAACAGAACAATATTTGTGGAAAATGTTGTAAATAAACTTATCCAAATAGATGTTGAGCTTGAAGATCGCATTGATAAAGGATCAATTGAAGAGATTTTAAAAAGAACATTTATTGATCTTGGAATAGACATTGGATATGAGTATGCGGTTACCAAAAACAAATACAAAACTGTTTATAACTCTACTAATTATTCAGAAGAAGCGGATGTCAGAAAATTTACAGCACAATTATATCCAAAAGATGTGTTTGCTAAGGGAAACTATCTTTACGTGTACTTTCCTGAAGAAAGAAGCTTTATTTTAAAATCAACTGGTTTTATGGCTTTTTCATCCGTTTTGCTAACTGTAATTATACTACTGGGATTTTCACTTTCTATTCATATTATGTTTAAACAAAAAAGACTTTCTCAAATAAAGAATGACTTTGTAAATAATATGACACATGAACTTAAAACACCAATATCAACTATTTCATTAGCTTCACAAATGTTGAAAGATGATAGTATTCCAATAGAGTCAAAGAACATTGCATACATTTCTGATGTGATTGATGATGAAAGCAAGAGACTGAGTTATCAGGTTGAGAAAGTTTTAAAAACGGCGCTTTTCGAACAAGGACAAATAAAATTGAAACTTCGTGAGCTTAACATTCATAAAATAATTGAGAATGTAGTAAAAAACTTTGAAATTCAGGTTAAATCAAAGAACGGGAAGTTAATTAAAAAGTTAGAAGCGAGAAATTCTATTCTAAGTATAGACGAAGTCCATTTTACAAATATTATTTTTAACTTGCTCGATAATGCGGTAAAGTACAGCAAAGAAAGCCCGGAGATAATTGTGAGTACAAAAGAAAGTAAAAATGGAATATCTGTTTTAGTATCTGATAAAGGAATTGGAGTAAGAAAACAGGATCAGAAAAGAATTTTTGATCAGTTTTTCAGGGTCTCAACAGGTAACGTACATGATGTAAAAGGATTCGGACTGGGATTAAGCTATGTTAAGAAAATAGTTAATGCACATGGAGGCGAAATCAAATTAGTCTCTGAATATAGAAAAGGAACAACATTTGAAATATTTTTTCCAAATAACAATATAAACAATGGATGAAAAAAACATAAAAATTTTATTAGCTGAAGATGATGAAAACCTTGGATCATTATTAAGAGAATATCTTGTAGCAAAAGAACTAAAAACAGATCTTTTTGTTAATGGAGAACTTGCTCTCGATGGATTTAACAAGAATAAATACGATTTGTGTATTCTTGATGTAATGATGCCAAAAATGGATGGTTTTACATTGGCAAGAGAAATAAGAAAAATTAATAAGAATGTACCATTTATCTTTCTTACAGCAAAGTCGTTAAAAGAAGACGTAATTGAGGGATTTACAGCAGGTGCAGATGATTATATGACAAAGCCATTTAGTATGGAAGAATTATTATTTAGGATTCAGGCTATTTTGCGGCGAACAAATAGTAATAATAATCCAGAGGCAAATGAAACATTCATTATTGGTGATTATGAATTTGATTCGCAAAAGCAAATCCTTAAATATAATAATAAGGACCAAAAACTTACAACAAAAGAATCGGAGCTTTTAAAATTGTTATGTAACAATATGAATAATGTCCTTGAACGAAATTTTGCATTAAACACAATATGGCAAGAAGATAGCTATTTTAATGCACGAAGCATGGACGTTTATATAACAAAACTAAGAAAATATCTCAAAGAAGATCCTTCTTTACAGATCTTAAATATACATGGAAAAGGCTATAAGTTAATTGTATAAAATGATCAGTGATGATGATTAACGAAGAAAAGAAAGCCGTAAGAAAGCAGATTAGAGAAAAAAAGAAAGATTATTCTTTAGAAGAAAAAAAGGAAAAATCGAGATTAATCTTTGATCAAATTGAAAAACTTAGTGCTTTTAGGAAAACAAAAATCATTATGGCATATTGGTCGATGGTCGATGAGGTTTTTACTCATGATTTTATTCAAAAATATCAAAACGAAAAAAAAATTATTTTACCTGTTGTTGAAGGTGATAACTTAAAATTAAAAGTATTTACAGGTTTATCTAATATGAAAATTAGTAAAAGTTTTGGTATCGGAGAGCCTGACGGAAAATTGTTTGAGCAAACAGATAAAATTGATATAATAATAGTTCCCGGAGTTGCGTTTGATAAAAGTTTAAACAGGCTTGGTAGAGGCAAAGCATATTATGATAAACTCCTGAAAAATACAAAGGCTTTAAAAATAGGCGTTTGCTTTGATTTTCAGATGTTGGAATCAGTTCCTGTAGACGAATACGATGTGAAAATGGATTTGATTATTACAAACTGATATTGGCATGGCAAAAAGAACCACTCACTCAAAAGAGTTATTTAAAAATAAAACTTTGCCAATAAATTTTTATCCTCCGATTATTATTGGATACAATATTAAAACTCCTGAAAATATTGGGAACATTATTCGACTTGGAGATAATGTTGCTTGTAAAGAAATCATTATTGTTTCAGAAAACGAAAATGCTCGTAATTCGAAAATTAAAAGAACAGCATCATCAAGCTTTGATTCTGTAAAATGGGGTTTTTGTTCTGTTGAAGAATTGAAAAACAGAATTCCTTCTGATTATGAGTGGATTGCAATAGAGACATCAAGCGACTCAGTTAATGTTTATAAAACAAATCTTCCTGAAAAAGTTGCATTCATTGTTGGAAATGAAATCTCAGGTATTGAAGATGAATTATTAGATAACTGTAATAGGATAGTCCATATTCCACTTCATGGGGTTAACAAATCCTTAAATGTTTCTCATTCACTAGCCATAGTATTATTTGAGTGGCAAAGACAAAACTATTTGTAATTGTGAATAGTTTAATAATGAAATTTTATATTAAAAGACACCGTTTTATCTATGTCTTTTTTTTGATTGCGATATAATGATTGTATTGTGACTGTGTATCAGTAGAATAAAATTTATTTTTTAACGAATTATTTTAGGACTTAAATTATTTTGTATTAACTTTAATTATGTATTATTAAACATTAAAATATATTAAGAATGAAACTTTATTATCCGTATTTCAATTTGTTCTACAAAGCAGGAACAACAAATTATCGTCTGGATGTTTTAGTAAAACTTCCGGGGAATGTAAAAAAAACTGCAATTGAACAAAACTTTGTTAATGACTATTGGGAAGTTCGTATTAAATTAAATGAAGCAAAAGAATTAGATGCTTTTAAAGAAAAGGTAGAAGAATATAAAATTGATTTAACACCTAAGGATGTAAAACAATTAACCAAAATTAAAATAATAGTTAAAAATTATGATAATTTATTGAGAAATGGCGATCCAGATGGTGAAGGTAAAACTGGATTAGGAAATGGTGAATTAGAATAAACCATTGATATGAGATTCTTTAATTGTATATTAGTTTTATTTCTGTTGGCAGGAGTTTTAAAAAATTCTTACGCATCTAATGAATTAGATAGCTTAAAAAGAGAAGTATTGAGCTCTCATGACGATACTAATAAAGTATTGCAATTAAAGAATCTTTCTTATCAATACCTCAAAGTACAATCAGATACAGCATTTTTGCTTTGCAAGAAGGCGATTAAGCTATCAGAAGAGTTACAATATGATTTTGGATATGCAACATCATTGAACCAAATGGGTTTAGTATTTAAGTATAAAACTCAGTATGATTCAGCATTGTATTACTACAACAAGTCATTGGCTCTTTTTAACAATCTTAAAATTGATTTAGAACAGGCCAGTATTCTAAACAGATTAGGAAATGTGTATAAAAGATATGGAAAGTTCGATCAATCAATAGATTGTTTTATGAAAAGTCTAAAAATCTACCAGAACTTAAATGATTCTACACGACTTTCAGCTGTCTTGAATAACCTTGGTGTATTGTATTTTGATCTGGGTGAGTATGAAAAATCCCTTGAATACTATTTGCTAACCATCAACATTAAAAAGAAACTAAATCAGGAATCAAATTTGGCTGTTACTTATATGAATATTGGTAATGTTTATGGGGCGTTAGGATCATATAATAAGTCAGTTGAATATTATAAAATGGCACTTGAGTTGACGGCAAGTTCAGACAAAAGATACGATCAAATGTTACTTCTGCACAACATAGGGACCTCCTATGAGAATACTGGTAAATTTAAGGATGCGATTAACTTTTATTTAAAAGCAATAAGAATTCAAAAAGAAATTGGCGAAAAAGAAATGCATGTTTTTTCGTTACAAGGGCTTGGTAACACTTTAATAAAAGAAGGTAGCTTTAAAGATGGTGAAAGATATTTACTGCAAAGTTATAATCTGGCCAAAGAAATAAAAGATCTAAGAAAGGAACATAAATTGGCAATAAATTTATATGAGGTTTATTATAATAATGGTGATTATAAAAAGAGTGTTGCCTATCTAAAAGATTATGTTGATTTAGAGGATCATATGTATAGTCTTGAAAGGAAAGCGCAAATAACCGGACTTGAAGAAAAATATAATGCAGAAAAAAGAGAACAACAAATTGCTTTTTTAGAAAAGGAAAAAGAAATACAGCAACTTGAAATATCAAAAAAAGAAATTGAAAATAAACAAAAGAGTTTTCAGCGAAACGGATTAATAATTCTTGTTATATTGGTAGTTGCCTTGTTACTTTATTATTTCATTGATAGTAAAAAACGAAAGAAGCTTAATAAATTGCTTTTAAAACAAAATACAAAGATCACCAACCAGCGGGTCGAAATAGCAAAACAAAATGATTATTTACTTGAATCGAATAAAACCAAAGACAAGTTATTTCAAATTATTGCTCATGACCTAAGAAGCCCTTTAGTATCAATGGAAAGCATAACACAATTAATTCCATATTGGGTTGAAGAACAGGATTTTGAATCATTAAGCAGGCTTTCAAAAACTTTAGAATTATCTGTCAATAATGTATTATCTCTTATTGATAACTTATTAAACTGGGCATTAAATCAACAAGGGAAATTCCCCTATAAACCAGAAAACATTAACCTTAAGGAAAACTTAACAGAAACAATAGATGTTTATCGCCCAATTGCACAAATAAAAAATATTGATCTCAAATTCAAAGCTTCAGATAATGTTATGGTTTTTGCCGATAAGAATATGATTTTTACAGTGATGAGAAATCTTCTTAATAATGCTGTAAAATTTACTCCTGAAAATGGAAAAATAACTGTAGGCATAGAAAGAAATCAACAATTTGCAAAAGTTTGGGTAAAAGACTCAGGCATTGGGATGCATATTAGTAAAAAGGAGGCCGTGTTTGAGCTTGCAAATGGAAATACTAAAGGAACAAAAGGAGAAACAGGTAAGGGTTTGGGTCTTTTCTTTTGTAAAGAATTTGTAAATCTTAATAATGGCGATATTTTTATTGAAAGTGAAAAAGGGATAGGAACAACAATTGCTTTTACGCTACCACTTTTTAATATTGCCGAAAACTAATTTTGGATAGGTTTCAACAAATTCCACTTGTTTAATAGTTATCTAATTTATTTTCTCACACCCACTTATGGCTCAAATTATGAATGTCGAAAAACGGATTGCCGGTTTGTGAAGTGACTGAAATACAGCAATGTAAATAAATATTTTTTGCATAATTCATAGGAAATTCGATTTTTTTAATTAGTTTTAATACGATTAACTAAAATATAAAGTATATGAAATTATTTAGCTATTCAATTGTAAGCAGAGTGCCAGATCCAGATCCAGATCCACCAAAACCACCTCCTACAACTGAGGAGGATGATTAATTCAAAAAATTAGATAACTGTTTGTAAATTCAAGCAGTTATTTTTTTGATATTTATTCACTATGTTTGCGTTACATTAAATTGTATAAAAGGTGGGTTTCGTTTATTATTGTTTTGTTTCAATCTTTCTTTTTTCTTCATTTAATATATTTGGTGAAGAAAGATTACAAAATACTGCTCCTGATAGTTTATTCTTTTATGTCAATTCACTACCTGATGATTCATTAAAAGTTTTAGAGCTTAATGATCTTTCTTTTAAATATCTGGAATTTCAATTAGATACCGCATTTATTTTAGGGAAAAGGGCGCTGGAATTATCAGAAAAAATAAATTATGAATACGGAATTGCTAAAAGCTTGTTTCAATTGGGTCTGGTTTTACGATACCAAAGCAATTATCAAAAAGCAATAGAGTATTCAAAAAGATCCTATAATTTATTTGAAAAAATGGGTAGGTCTGAAGAAAAAGCCAGAGTGCTGAATTCTTTAGGAAATACTTATAAAAGGGTTGGGGAATATAAAAAGTCTGTAGAATATTTCATATCCAGCCTTAAAATATACACGGAAATAAGAGATTCTGTTAAAGTTAGTTATGTAATGAATAACTTGGGGGTTTTATATCTTGAAATGGGCGAATATGAAAAATCTCTTGATTTTCATTTACAAAATCTGGAAGTTAGACGTAAATTAGACGTGAGCAATGAGTTGATATTTAATACATTAATGAATATTGGGGCGGTTTATAGAGAAACAAATGAAAATAATAAAGCTTTAGATTATTATAAAGAGGCTATTAATTTAGTAGATAAAAATATAAATAAATATAATCAGTTATCATTGTTGCAAAACATGGGTGATATCTACCAAATTAAAAGGTATTTTAAAAGTGCTAAGCATTATTATTTTAAAGCTCTAGAAATTGAAGAGGAAATAGGAGAAAA
>DAOUTQ010000204.1 GCA_030668615.1 Bacteroidales bacterium
CAAGTTATTTTACTCAAAACGAAGGAGGAAATTATAAAGTTAACGAAGGCGGACGTGAAGGAGGCGATTACAGCGAAATGCGGGGTGGAATAACATATGCCTGGAATTGGGGCTCAATTGGATTGGTTAAAGATCATATTCAATGGGGAAATAATTACAACGGTGCTAATCTTTTTTCAGGTCGAACTCCATCTTTTGGTATGATAAAAGTGCATTTAAGCCCTGCTAAATGGCTCGATTTTAATTATTTTCATGGATGGCTAATTTCAGAAGTTGTTGATAGTAGTCGCTCTTATTACACATCCAACGGCGATTGGCGTGGAGTTTATCGTGACAAGTATATTGCAGCTAATATATATACTTTTAAACCTTTTAAAAATTTCTACTTTTCCCTTGGAAACTCTATTGTTTATTCCGACGTCAACCCACAGATTGTATATTTAATTCCTTTTCTCTTTTATAAATCAGCTGATCATACTATAAATCATGGTGTCGACAATCAAAATTCACAAATATTTGGTGATTTTAGCTTTCGGATGATTAAACACCTTCATCTTTATGGATCTATTTTTATCGATGATTTTTCGGTTACCCGCATAAATAATGATGAGCGACAAAATTTTATTGGACAAAAGTTGGGAGGAAAATTATCGAACTGGCCGGTTCGAAATACCTATGTTACTTTTGAATATACCAAAACAAACCCAATCGTTTATAAACACCGTGTGCCATCTACAACATTCGAATCTAATAAATACAATTTAGGGCATTATATGCGTGATAATTCTTTAGAATATTATATAAATCTGGGTTATAAACCACTAAGAGGTTTAAAACTTGAACTGTCCTATTTACTAGCTGAACATGGAAACGAATATCAATACACAGACGGAAATGAGGCTGAATTATTGAAATTTATTGAATCAACAACATGGAAAAATGAAACATACTCTCTAAATATCACTTATGAATTTTTGTCTGAAGCTTATTTGTTTCTTCAATATATGATATCTGATATCCATGCATATGATGTGGATGGTTATACTTCGCAATATTATCTTGATATGTATTCTCCACCCCTTTTCCAAGGTAAAAACCAAACTATATGTCTTGGATTTAACATCGGTTTTTAATCAAATTTATAATTAGGACTTTGAAAATTTTTATCCCGAAAAAGAAAATATTGTCAACTTTATTATAAAACAAGTATATTCATTCTCACCAAAAATATAATATCATGCTCGCGAGTAATTAATAACTAACTAAAAATTAATCCTTAACTTTAAACATTCAACCAGCAACTTTTAACTATTTCATGAACCGCCGTTCACTATATGTAAATATATTTTTTGATATAGTAGCCCTTTTTGCTGCTTTCTTTATAATGATATGGATAAAACCTGCTACCAAACAGGTATATCTTCCCAATTATATTCTTCCATTTTTGGTTTTTGCTTTTGTGTGGCTTGTAGTTTCATTAATTACGCAAAAGTATAGTATTGTTGAACGCACAAAATTGTCTCGTGCGGTTCTACATATTGTAGTTACTAACATTCTAATTACCGGAATTGCCACTATATTAATGTTCATTTTTCGCTCTGCCTTTTATTCCAGACTGGTATTTGGAGGAATAATAATTCTAACAACATTCCTTGAAATATTCTTTGCTTTTTGCGATTACTTTGTTTGCAATGCCAATGTGGGGGCTGATACCTCAAAAGTTTTTGAAGCTTATCAGCGTGTAGTAGGACGTCAAACAGATATACCAGTTGCAAAGCCCTTTCCTCCGGAATTAACATTAGAGCCTGTACCTGAAGATATTCACGATGCCATTATTGAAGAATCAAACCATGAGGTTTTTCAATTTATAGCAAAAAATATCGATTTAAATATTCCAAATTATTCATTGCTTTCAACAACAACACAATTTAATGTTGATAAACTTCCAGAAAAATTCTATTTAAAAATTGTTAACCTGAAACGAATCAATGATATACGGTTTATCAATAAATTCTTTGAATCGGTTAACCGAAAAATTCCAGAAGGAGGTGTTTTTATTGGATGCGTGGAAACCAAAAATCAACGTAAGAAACGACTACTTCACAAATATCCTCCTGTTTTAAACCGTATTTACTACTTTTTTGATTTTATTGTTAAGCGTGTTTTTCCAAAATTTAATATTACCAAACACATCTATTTCTTTTTAACAAGAGGCGAAAATAGAGTTGTTTCCAAAGCAGAAACCTTCGGTCGTTTATATTCATGTGGGTTTGAAATTGTTAACGAGCAGAATATCTTGGGTTGGTTATATTTTGTTGCACGAAAAAGACGTAAACCTTATTTCGATACCGAACCAACTTATGGCCCTTTAGTAAAGCTTAACCGAATTGGAAAGAATGGTAAAATAATAAGCGTTTTTAAATTACGTACAATGCATCCTTTTGCTGAATATTTGCAGGAGTATGTTTATGAGAAATCGGATTTGGAAGTAGGAGGAAAATTTAAAGACGATTTTCGTGTTACTACTTTAGGTAAGTTCTTTCGTAAATTCTGGTTAGATGAATTACCTATGTTTATTAATTATTTTCGAGGCGACATGAAACTGGTTGGCGTACGCCCTTTAAGCGAACATTATTTTAGTTTATACTCAAAAGAATTACAGGAAAAAAGAATAAAAACCAGACCAGGCCTCATCCCTCCTTTTTATGTTGATATGCCCAAAACTATTGAGGAAATTCAAGCATCAGAATTAAAATACCTGGAAGCATACGAAAAGCATCCTTTCAGAACCGACTGGAAATACTTTTGGAAAGCCTTTTGGAATATTTTGTTCCGCAAAGCAAGAAGCAGCTAGAAGACTATGAGAAATGGTGAAAGGGAGAGTTGGTGAGAAGGAGACAATAAGAAAGGGTGATGTTGTGAAAGGGAGAGTTGGTGAAAAAGGTGACAATGTGAGAAAGAAATGTCATCCTGAGCTTGTCGAAGGATGAACTGTGAAATAGAGACGTGGTGACAAAGAGACTTAGTAAAAGGGAGAAAATGAGATTGGGTGAAATGGTGAAGGGGAGTTTGGGAGAAAGGACGACGATGAGAAAGGGAGAAGATAAGAATTGGAGATTTTCAAATATAAACTAAAATGAAAATATCGAAACATACGGATTTAATTGTTTATCAAATGGCTTTTAAGGCTGCTAATGATATTTTTGAATTAAGCAAAAACTTTCCAAAAGAAGAAAAATATTCCCTTACTGATCAAATAAGAAGATCTTCAAGATCGGTTTGCGCAAATTTAGCTGAAGCATTTCGTAAAAGAAAATATCCCAAAATGTTTATTGCAAAACTAAAAGATTCAGAAGGAGAAGCTGCAGAAACACAAGTTTGGCTGGACTTTTCTTATAATCATGGATATATCAACAAAATTGACCACCACCGACTTATTTTAGATTATGATAATATTATTGGAAAACTTGTAGTAATGGCAAATCAACCCGAAAAATGGCAAATTTAACCAAACAAAAATTTTCAGCTTTTTTGAGGATTAGGTCTCATTTTCATATAGTCACATTTTCTCATTTTCTCATTTTCTCATTTTCCCTTCTTCTTATTTCCTCCTCTTCTCTTTATTCTCAGGAAGTCTACTACCATACCTCAAACAACAACATTTATGAGTTTTTAGATGAATTTGCCTCTCTTGGAGTTATTGATATTAACACAACAATAAAGCCTTACTCGCGCATTTTTATAGCCAACAAATTAAATGAGATTCAGAAAAGCGATTATGCTTTCAATAAACGCCAGCAGGGCGAGCTTAATTTCTATTTGAAAGATTTTAATAAAGAATTAATGCTAAATAAAGATTTCGATAAACGATTCGATATTTTGTATTACAAAGATTCATTGTTTACTTTTTCGGTAAATGCTATTTTAGGAATTGAATACTTTGTGAATGACAGCAGTAGCTTTTATCATCGCTGGGGTGGTGCAGAAGCGTTTTCATATGCAGGGAAATGGGGTTTTTATGCGAGTTTACGTGATAATCACGAAAGTGAATTTCTGTCTCGTGAAGATTTTTTAACGCAACGCATGGGTGCCAACTATAAATACAATGATGGTGGAGGAGATTTTAGTTAAATGCGTGTAGGATTAACTTATTCATGGAGTTTGGGAAGCTTTGGTTCTGTTAAAGATCATTTGGAATGGTGGAATAATTATAATGGAGCTAATATTTTTAGTGGCCGTACTCCTTCTTTTGCTCATCTAAAACTGAATTTGAAACCTGTAGAATGGTTCGAATTTAACTGGGTTCATGGTTGGTTAGTTTCCGAAATTGTTGATAGTGCCTCAACCATGACTTTTACTAATGCATATGGCACTGATCAGCGCGATATGATGTTCGACAAATATCTGGCTGCCAATATGTTTACATTTAAGCCATTTAAAAACTTTTATATATCTGCCGGTAATTCAGTTATTTACAGTTCCGATGGACCGCAGTTGCAATATCTAATTCCATTTATGTTCTATAAATCGGTAGATCATACATACAATGCCACCGATAAATCAGGACGAAATGTTGGGCAAAATTCTCAAATGTTTTTTGATATCAGTTCGCGAAATATTAAAAAAGTGCATTTATCGGCCACTCTTTTTGTTGATGAATTATCTACCAGTCGTTTTTTTAATGATTCGGTCTGGAATTTCTGGAGCTTAAAAACCAGTATGCGAATATCTAATTTAATTCCAAATACATTTATTACCGCCGAATA
>DAOUTQ010000193.1 GCA_030668615.1 Bacteroidales bacterium
AGAAGGAGGCTGAATTAGCTGTGAATTCAATGTTATTACAAACTACTTCAAGTTTCTTCTTACGCTTTTGATTAATCTCAAAATAAGCTTCTCCTTCTACATATATTTTAGAATTTTTCTTTATTTCGAGAGGAATTTTTATACTGCTTTCTGAATTTAGCCAAACTGTTATGTCATCCGTAATATGCAAGGTTATTTTTTCACCTACATCAACAGAAACTTCGGCATATTGAACTGGATCTTTTGTTTTGTTTAGTTCTATAATTGTGAAAATTAGAATAGCTGTTAAAGCTGCAGTATATATTGGTTTTAATACTGCTTTGTAATTTATAAAAGGGATTAAAGATTTAATGTTTTTTAAAAAATTCGTATTGTTATTTATCGATTCATTTATTGTTTTTAAAGATTTTAAAGTATCTGTTTCATAATTATTAAAATCAATCTCTGAATATTCAATATTATGTTGATTTAAAACCTGATCTAAATCAAATTCCGGTTCGATATTGGTCTTATTATTTTTAAATATGTTAAGTAGTTTTTTCATTCTATTTGTATAACGTTTACAAAAAATTGTTCCCCTAATATTTCAGTTGATTTTTAAATGGTTCTAAGTATTGTCGCAGTTTTTTGTAAGCAATGGTAAGTTGATTTTCAACTGTTTTATTTGAAATTTTTAAATGTTGTGCTATTTCTTTAATGCTTAAACCTTCTTGTTTTGCTAAACGAAATATTTCTTTAGCTTTAGGAGGTAGTTGTTCAATTGCAGTCTCTATAATAGCTTTTATTCTATTTTTATTGTCTTCTTCTATATTCTCATCTGAGTTAATTTCAGATATAATATTCTCTTCGTATTTTTTTCTTGTATTTACTTTTCTTATCTCATCAATTACTTCATTTTTAGTATAGGCGAATAATATTTTCCCAATATCATTGTTAAAAGAAGTCTTTGATTTGTTTTGCCAAACTTTAATAAACGTGTGCTGCACAGATTCTTCTGCAATTATTGCATTGTTACAAAAATGTAAAGCAAAACGATATAGAGGTTTATAATACTTAAAAAATAATTTGTCGAAAGCAGTTTTATTGCCTTGTTGAATTTCCTTAATTAAGTAATTGTCTGGTATATTATGCATTAATTTTTTTCTGTAAAACGTATCTCGGATTTAATACCCCCAAAAGGAATCTTTTTTTATTGAATTTTTAGAAAGATAATCCTGTTTTTGAATAAATATCTATTAGGATTTGTTCTTCATTTTCCCAACATAATTCTTGTGCTGCTTGCTCAGTATTATTTCTCCATTTTTGATAGAGTTCTTTTTGTTCAATAATTTTATTTATTTTTTCAGCAAGTTTTTGTGGGGTTTTATGCTCGTATGTTGTTCCAATATCGTATTTATCTACTATTTTATGCATTTCAGGAAAAGGGGAAATTAATATAGGAACTCTTGCTTGTATGTAGTCGAAAAGCTTATTTGGTAAAGCATAATAGTAATTTAATCCGATATTTTCTTCTAAGGAAACTCCCAAACTTGCTTTCTGTGTTTCTTTAATTAAATCAGAAAACGGAATTTTAGCTTTAAGTTCTATTTTATTTGTGAGATTTTTATTCTGAATTTGTTCTTTCAGCTGCTGAGTGATATCTCCGTCACCAATAATTATAAGTTTTGCATTTTCAATAAATTGCATTGAATCAATTAGTTGTTCCAAGCCTCTACCAATATTTAAGGAACCCTGATAAAGAATATTGAAAGTTCCTGTTTTTTCAGGTTTTACGAGTTTTTCTGAATTTATATAATATGGAAGATTTCGCACTACATTCATTTTTATACCATATAGTTTTTGATATTCTAAGGCAATTAATTCTGAAACTGTGTAAGCATATTTTATTTTTGGTAGGATGCGCTTTTCGATAGATTTCCAGATGCTTTGTGTTCTTTTGCGTCCTTGTAGTTCAGGAACTTCTGTAAAGTATTCATGACTATCGTATACCAGATTCGTAGATTTTATTTTATAGGCTAAAAAAGAACCCAATAATGTATCCAAATCATTGGAAACAACAATATCAAATTTTCTAAAAAGAATATAAAAGAACAGTCTAAAGTTATATTCCATGTAAAAGCAAGGACCTTTTTTAAAGAGCAAGTTAAATCTCTTTGTTTGATATGGTCTATTATCCAAAGCAATGCTGTTCGGTTTTTTTCTTCCGATAACAGTAACTTTAGCTCCTGATTTTAGAAGTGTACACGATATTTTATGAACTCGATTATCGGTACTGAGATCATTTGTTACTGCAAGTAAAATTCTTTTCACTTCTGCTTCCTGCTTTTTATTATAATTATACAGCAATATGTATCTTTGAACAATAAAAGTAACAACATATGTTTGAAATAAAAGAAAATATATCACTAAAAAATTATAATACTTTTAGGATTGATGTAAAAAGCAGGTTTTTTGTTGAATGCACTTCATCTAAGGATATAGTTGATTTTTTAAAAACACGTAAAAGCCCAAATTTGCCATTATTGGTTTTAGGCGGAGGAAGCAATGTTCTTTTTACTCAGGATTTTGATGGATATATTCTTCGACCTTCCATAAAGGGAATTGAAATAATTAATGAATCCGATGTTGATATTACTGTAAGAGTAGGAGCGGGTGAAGATTGGGATGAATTTGTTGCATATTGTGTTGAGCGAAACTGGGGCGGAATTGAAAATTTATCGTTAATTCCAGGTAATGTAGGAACTTGTCCGATCCAAAATATTGGTGCGTATGGAGTTGAGGTTAAGGATGTTATTTCAGAAGTTGAGACTTTAAATTTATCAACTTTGAAATCAGTAAACTATAAAAATAATGAATGTGAGTTTGCTTATCGTGATAGTATTTTTAAACAAAAATTAAAAGGAACTCACATAATTACTCATGTTACATTTAAGTTGCAAAAACAGCTTGTTTTTAAGCTTGATTATGGCAAATTAAAAGATGAACTAAAACGGTTCGATAAAGTTAACCTGACTAATATTAGGCAAGCAGTAATTGATATTAGAGATTCAAAATTACCAAAACCCGAAGAGATTGGAAATGCCGGAAGTTTTTTTAAAAATCCGGTTATTGAAAAACCAAAAGCCATTGAATTACTATCTCAATATGAAAATATGCCTTCTTATGATCAGGGCATGGGTAAGGTTAAAATTCCGGCAGGATGGTTAATTGAAAAAGCAGGATGGAAAGGGAGAAGAATAGGAAGTACGGGTGTGCATGAAAACCAAGCTTTGGTTTTAGTAAATTATGGAGGTTCTTCAGGTTCAGAAATCTACAAACTTGCTACAGAGATTCAGAAATCGGTTAAAAATATGTTTGACATAGATATAGCTATGGAAGTGAATATAGTTTAAAGTTCAAAGTTCCAAGTTCAAAGTTTAAGGTGTATTCTAATAACTATTATAACTAACAATTTCATCAGTATCTTTTCTTCGTTTTTCACGTGTTTCTTTTTCGGGATAGCCAATAGTAATAATTAAAGGAACTCTTTTTGATTTAGGTATGTTTAATAGCTTTTTTACTTTAGTTTCATCAAACCAACCAATCATGCAGGTTCCAAGTTTTTCAGCGGCAGCTTGTAAACATATATGCTCAGCTGTAATTCCAATATCAATTAAAGGGAATTGTTTATTTTTTATTAAGCTTCCTGCATTTGAAGTGAAATTAGCTTTTTCTTCAACAATGATTATATGAATCGGTGCCTGTTTTGTAAAGTGGTTCATTCCTAAAACTTTACTTGATGTACAATCGGCAATTTTGTTTTTCAGTTCCGGCTGATCTACAACAATAAACTTCCATGGTTGTGCATTGCAAGCAGAAGGAGCTAAGCGACCAGCTTCCAGAACCCTTTCAAGTTTTTCTTTTTCAATTGGAGTTGAAAGATATGCTCTATCGCTTTGACGAAAGTTTATTAATTCAAGTAAATCAGATCCGTTAATCATATTAGAAAATGAGTTAGGGCTTCGTTTAAGATTTGTAAATGTAATGAAAAGTTGTATATTCTTCGACAGGCTCAGAATGACAACTTTTATATGATTTTGTCACACTGAGCTTGTCGAAGTGTAAATTAGAAAATAATATTTAGTTTTAATATCCTGCAGCTTGTCCGTCTTTTCTTGATTCCGAAGCTCCGTAATAAACTCCATTTTTAGCATCGTACATAATAGCTTGATAACCTCCATATCCGCCAAGATCAAATGTAATTTTGTGTCCTTTTTTCATAAGTTCACGAATAACTTCATAATCAATTCCCGATTCGAGATATAGAGTTCCACCATCTTCCATAATTTCACCTGTTGGTTGTGAGCTCCCTCCGTGTTGTATTCTTGGTGCATCTCCTGCTTCCTGTAAGTTCATTCCAAAATCAACCATGTTTATAACAATTTGTGCATGACCTTGTGGTTGCATTGCTCCACCCATAACTCCAAAACTCATAAATGGTTTTCCGTCCTTTGTAATAAATGCAGGAATAATTGTATGGAAAGGTCTTTTCCCTGGCTCAAAACAATTCATGTGGTTTTTATCCAAACTAAATAGTTCGCCACGGTCTTGTAAAATAAATCCTAATCCTTTTGGTGTCATTCCTGATCCCATTCCTCGGTAGTTACTTTGAATTAATGAGACCATATTTCCATACTGATCAGCAACAGTAAGATAAATTGTATTTCCCTGTTCTAACTCTCCTGCAGGATAATTGAGCGCTGCATGATCAGGATCTATTAATTTTCTTCTTTCATTTGAGTATTCTTTAGAAATTAATTGTTCTACTGGAATATTATTAAAATCCATATCAGAATAATATTTTGCTCTGTCTTCAAAGGCCAGTTTTTTCGCTTCAGTAAAAGCATGAATGTATTCAGTGCTTCCAAATCCCATCGAGGCAATATCATATCCTTCAAGAATATTTAATATTTGCAATGCAGCTGTTCCTTGGCCATTCGGAGGTAATTCCCAAACATCAAAACCTCTGTAATTGGCTGAAATAGGCTCTATCCATTCAGATTTATGACTTGCCATATCTTCATACGAAAGAAAACCTCCTTGTTCTTTCATATATCGGTCTATTTCTTTGGCTATTTCTCCTTTATAAAAAACATCGCGTCCACCTTTGGCAATCTTCTCAAGTGTGTTTGCTAAGTAAGGATTTTTAAAGATTTCCCCTTTTACTGGAGCCTTACCATTAATGGTATAG
>DAOUTQ010000090.1 GCA_030668615.1 Bacteroidales bacterium
AATGGCAGCACTTATGTATGGCACTGGCTATCATGGATTAGCTTACGTTGTTGGCTGGACTGGTGGTTATGTATTATTACTAATCCTTATGGCCGGACAAATTCGTAAATACGGAAAATATACAGCTGCTGATTTTATTGGCGATCGTTATTACTCACAAGGATTAAGAGCAACCGGTGCTATTATCGCTATTCTTATTTCTAGTTCATATTGTGTTGGCCAATTTGGTGGTATCGGGATTATGTTTAAATGGATTTTAGGAATTGATTATACACTCGCAGTTATTATTGGCGGTTCTGTAGTTTTAGTGTATACACTGATATCAGGAATGTTAGGTGTAACTAAAAATATGCAGATACAATATATTATTATTATTGTGTCTTTCCTTATTCCATTATTTATATTAACGTTCAAATTTGATTATTTCTGGTTGTTACCACAAATAGGTTATGGTTCTGTTGTATCTGATATTGTTTCTGGTGTACCAATTGATGAAACTGTACAAATGTTTAACGCCTTAGGACATGATTATGCTATGGTTCCTGCTCCTGAATATGCAATGCCATGGGATTCTGCAACAGGGCAATCATTTTTCCAATGGATCGCAATAGCATTTTCATTAATGATTGGAACAGCTGGTTTACCTCACGTTATTCAACGTTTTTATGTTGTACCTAAAGCTCGTGATGCACGATGGTCTGTAGTTTGGGGATTATTTTTTATTAGTATACTTTACTGGAGCGCTCCCGTGTATGCTGCTTTTGGTAAAATATTATCTGCAAATCCTGAAGTAGGAAAGTTAGCTAAAGATGCTATTGTAGTTTATACTGCACAGTTAGGAAATGTTAACCCATTAATTGTTGGGTTATTAGCTGCTGGTGGTGTTTCTGCTGCGTTCTCAACTGTTTCCGGATTACTTGTTGCTGGATCATCGGCTTTTGCACATGATCTATATGTAAAAATTATTAATCCTAAGGCATCTCCTAAAATGCAGTTATTAATGGCACGTTTAGGAACTGTTTTAATGGCTGTTATTGTAACTTTATTAGCACTAAAAAATTGGGCTTTAATTGCTCAATTGGTAGCTGTAGCTTTCTCTTTAGCTGGAGTAACAATTTTTCCATTATTCTTATTAGGAATATGGTGGAGTGGCTCAAACAAGCAAGGTGCAATTGCTGGTTTATTGGCTGGATTATTAGTTGCTGCAATTTCTTTAACTTACTTTATTGCTGGTAAAGAAGGTGTTACATTACCATATCACGATTTTGTGAGCTATTGGCTTGGTGCGTGGTACTTTGCTTGGATTGGAGCTCCGCTTGCAATACTTGTTAATATTATAGTATCTAAACTTACACCGGAAACACCACTTGAAATACGTAAGTTCCTTGTGTTAAATGTACACTCATAATGAGTAATTTATCAAATAATAAAAGAGCACTCATCCTTGCGATGATTGCTCTTTCTTTTATAGTTTTATCCTTTTCATATTTTTATTATAAAGGTGTAAACTCTTCTAAAGATCCCAGAGTAAAGCAAGCTCGGGAATTATATGAAAAATATAATAAATATGCATCACAGAATGATTTCGAAAATGTTTTTGCTCTGCTTGACTCTGTTGAATATATCTATAAAGGTATAGAGCATTATTCTGAATCATTTGAAGTTGGAGTGCTTTACAATAATAGAGCTGCTACATACTTAACAATGGCTATTTATGAAACAGCACCTGAACAGTTTAGCTTACTTTCAAAAGACTCATTATTGAAACTATCACAGAATTCTGTATTTGAAAGTATTTCTATATACGAAAACTGGTTAAAAAGATATAAGGACAAAAATTTAACTCAAATAAATGAAATTCTTCAACAAAACTTTTTATTCAGCTTAGAAAACTATAATGAAAAACAAAGAAATAAATTTATTCAAAGCCGAATTAAAGAAATTGAAACCGCACAATACGAAACAGAACGAAGATTATCAGTCGCATATACAAACTTAGGAATTATTTACCGTCATTTTGAAGATTATGAAAATGCAATAAATAATTACCAAAAAGCGATCGAATTGTGGGATCAAAATTTAACAGCCCAAAATAATCTTAACATTTTATTGGGGAAACCCTTGAAAAAACGAAATTTAATTCAGAAAATATTTCCTCCTGAGCGTACTGAATAGAATAAAGTTTTGCAACGTATATCTTCACAAAGGAAAGCGAGATGAAATCAGGGCAAACCTACAGGTAAATAATAATAATGAACAAATAACAAAACTCAAATAATATCCAAAAACCAAATTCAAAATTTCAAACATTTTTATAGGAAATCGGGTAAGAGATTAATATCCTCATAAATTTCGGCTTGAAATATTAAATTAATAATGTGCTTTCATCTATAATTTAACAGCATTTGATTTGATATTTCGAAATTGAAAATTGATATTTATTTGTTATTTGATGCTTGTTATTTGGATTTTTCTTAAATTTAATCGGCGAGAGTATTTTTTCATGCGTTTGTCCTGATGATTGAATGTGGGAGTTAAGTCAATTAATTAAGGAATATAATCACCAACAAAGAAGCAGGATTTCTAATTCAAATTAAATAATGCATTTAACACCTAAAGATATTCGAAGATTTTTCGCAGGAATTGTTTTTCCTTCGATTCTTGCAATTATCTTATTTATTGTCTCAATCTATATCTTTATTCTTCCTGTTTTTGAAAATAATATAATGGACAAAAAACGGGAGATGCTTAAAGAGCTTGTTAACACTTCCTGGAGCCTAATTGAAGATTATAATCAGAATTATAAGGATAGTCTTTTCAGTTTGAAGGAAGCTCAACAATTAGCCATAAATAAAATAGAAAAAATAAGATATGGCGATGAAAGCAAAGACTATTTCTGGATTATCGATTTGTTTCCCCGAATGATAATGCATCCGTATCTCCCTGAATTAAATGGAACAGAATTACTGGATTATAAAGATCAGGCAGGTAAAGCTTTGTTTGTGGTTGCGGTTGATACTGTTATTAACAGCGGCGAAGGTTTTATTGATTATATGTGGCAATGGAAAGACGACTCTACAAGAATTGTCCCTAAACTCTCATTTGTAAAAATACATCATGACTGGAACTGGGTAATAGGAACAGGAATTTATCTGGAAGATGTTAAGGAAGAAATCTCATCACTTGAAAAGCGACTCATAAAAATAACTTTTATTATTATAGGTATAATAAGTGTTATAATCCTTTTTATCGTTAAACAAAGTTTAGACATTGAGCGAAGAAGAAAAGATATTGAAGATAAATTAAAATCCTCCAGAAGAAAATATCAATCTTTGGTTGAAGCCTCAGTAGATGGAACATTACTTTTAATAGATGATCATATCATATTTTCGAATATGAAATTTAATACTATGTTTGGGAGCTCTGCCAGTTTTGTTTTGTCGTTAAAATTTGATGACATTTTCGATATTCAATGGAATCATGTTAAATCATTGTTTAAAAACTCAGGGAAATCAGTTTCTGTAGATACCCAACTTAAAAAGCCAAACAAATCATTAAAAGATGTTGTTTTAACAATTTCAAAAGTATTCTTTGGCAAACAAGAAGGACATATTATTATTGTAAAAGATATAACAAAGCTTAAACTCGTTGAAAAGGAAACCCAAGAACTTTCCAGTGAAATTCAAACCTCACTCCTTTTAATGAACCAGCCAGTTGCCCATTTTATTAAAAACTTTACAAAATGTGATATCAATACTTCTGTTCAGGAAGCATCTATTATTATGACACGTAAGAATACAAATGTGTTATTTGTATCGCAAAACGAAAGTATTATAGGAATTATTACAGATAGCGATTTAAGATCAAGGGTTTTGGCTGAAAAACAGGATGCTAAAATTTCGGTTTCACAAATTATGACATCACCAGTTATTAGTGTTCCAGATAATATATTGTTATATGAAGCTGTGTTGATTTTTGATAAAAAAAATGTATCACATCTGGCAATAAAAAACAGTAAATCGGAAATTGTTGGAGTTCTAAATAGTTCCGATGTTTATGAAATGCAGAAAAATTCTATAAGTTTTCTTGTTCGAGAGGTTGAAAATGCTGAAAATATTGAACAGATTGAAAAAACAACAAATAGATTACCTGTTCTTGTAAAAGCACTTATCGATAGTGGAGCGCGAACACAAAATATTACACGTATAATTACTTCTTTAACAGATGTTATAACACAAAGAATAATTGCTTTGTCAATTGAATCATTAGGTAAACCTCCATGCAGTTTTGCTTTTATAGCTGTTGGAAGTGAAGGCAGAATGGAACAAACTCTTGCTACAGATCAGGATAATGCAATAATTTTTAATAACGTTGATCAAGAAAACCACCAAGTTTATAAAACTTATTTTCTTGAGTTAGGAAAAAAAGTTACTACAGCACTTGATCAATTAGGGTTTAAATACTGCAATGGTGAAGTAATGGCTAATAACCCAAAATGGGTGTTATCTTTAGATGATTGGAAAAATCAGTTTAAAAGCTGGATAAATAATAGTGATCCAAAAAGCATTCTTGAAGCTGGCATTTTCTTTGATTTTAGATGTATTTATGGCAAATCAGATCTAACAGAAGATCTTCAAAATTATATTTTCAATACAATCGATAGTAAAGCTGTATTTTTTCAGCATATGGCTAATCCTATTTTAAAATATAGGTCCGTTGTAAATTTATTTGGTAATATTGTAGGCGACTCAAAAGAAAATGATCAAGCAGCTTTTGATATTAAAAAAATTATTCTTCCGATTATAAGTTTTATTAGAATATATTCATTAAAAAATAAAATTGCCGAAACAAACTCCATACGGCGTTTAGAAAGACTAAATTCTGCAAAACTACTTAGCAATACATTATATAATGAGATAAATGTATCATATAACTACCTGATGTTAATGCGATTCAGATTCCAAACAAATGAACTTCTTAAAAAACAAACTCCTGACAATTTAATAAACATTGAAGATTTATCGGATATTGAGAAAACAACTATTAAGAAAATTATTTCAGAGATATCAAATCTACAAACACAACTCAGCTTTGATTTTAAAGGGAATTTATAATTAGTTTTGGATCACCTTCTTTATTTTTTTTCAGACATACTAATTTAATCCCAAATCTAATTCTTTACCAATTGCAAAAATAAAATTTCCGGTTGCAACATTAACCAAAATCTCACCATCACAACTTGGATGAAACTCATAAAAAACATGTCCGAACACAATTTCACTGCTATTTGTTGATGATGCCACTTCAATATCCTGCATAAATACGAATCCGTTAGTTGGATTTCTTATACAATCAGAAGAAAATTCAACATTAATCATAGCCATCTGTAAAACACCTGCTGAAGATTCTACTTCGTAACTTCCTACTTCAGCAGCTTGCTGTCCTCCATAAATTTTAAATTTATCATCATAAAGGTCATCAAAAGTTCCCTGGTGGTAAACATCAATAATCCAAGCATTCTGTGCAATTGCAATTTCTGTTATTTCAGTTCTTTCATTATCAAGCTTCCCAAGACTCTCGTCCATTTCTGTTGCTGTGAGATCTAATCCAATATCAGAGTTCGAACCTAAGTTTATATCAATTGAAGCATAAATTGCTGTAATCTTATCATTTAGTTCGTCATAAATTACAGGAAAGGCTATCACATTTTGAAGCTCAAAGCTACCTGAAACAACATCCATTTCAGTAAAAAAAACAGAAACTAATGCTGTGTTTTCATCGGTCTGTACATAAGCAACAATCATTTGTCCATAAGTATCTCCTTTAAATTTATAAGGATAATCTTCACTACTCGTATTGATATATAAAAGGTTAGCACTCTTTTGTTTTTCCAATTTTATATTAGGAATACTATAACCTTTCATATGCATCATTGCAATAGAAGCAGCATAACCGACAGGTATAACAGTTTTGATAGTTTCTGTAACTGGGTTTACTGGAGGATCTTGAAACCAATCTTTGATTGGGTTATCGATTTCTTTTCTACAAGATAAACTTAAAATCAAGAATAGCGCTAATATAAATCTGAGTCTATACATACTAAATAAAATTTGTTTTATATGTTTGTATACATAAATCGTTCCGAATTAGTTACGCTTTAAAGTTTCATTTTTAAATTATGGAGAAATCATACAAAATTGCTGCTTATCTCTTAATTATGCTTGGTATGATTCATGCTGGATTTACTCTATTGTTTTTCAAAACATTTAATGCTGAGGCATTATGGTTCTTTGGAATAGGTCTTACGTATATTTTTATGGGTTTGTATAATTTAGCATCGATAAAAGTGCAAATAAAAAGCATATCTTTTATGGCAATCGTTTTAAATTTTATAGCAACGGTTTTTACTATTGCAATTGCATATATTTTAAAAGAACCACAAGCTTATGTAGCTTTGGTTTTGGTTATATTTATATTTATTAGCAGTTTAATCTTAAGGAAATAGAATTATTTTTCCATTTTCTTTAGTTGTTTCATTACGTTTTTAGAAGTAAGGGCAAAAATGGGTTTTATTGAAATTCCAGCTTCCTTTAATGCTTTTGCTATCCATACGTTACAAGTTTTGAATAAAAAATATTTTTCGTTGGACAGATAAAATCTACTATTTATATTATCCTTATCACTTAATAACATATAGTTTCCTTTTTCATCAATGTAAATTCTTTCATTAATATAACCCAATAAAGCTTTGTATTCAGTTTCTGTAAAACTTAACCTTATAATTTCATTTCTATTATAATACAAATCAGGTTTTAAATTAAAAGTGTTAATATGTATTACAGATTTTGTTGGCCATAAGGCTGCTTTTAATCCAAGCCAAAAAGTTTCCTTTTCGGTCATATAAAAATCCTTATCACCCCATCCTATTTCAATAAAATTAAAGTTTTTATATTCATCTTTTAACAAAGGTAAATATTTTTCAGCTGTAGTTCTGTTTAGTATTATACCAGTATGCCATTCATGTTTAACAATATAGACTTTTTCATCTATAATATTTGAGTAAACAGAATTAATTTTACTACTACTATTAATATAAATTAATAGTAATAATAAAAGTTGTAATATCTTTTTTAGTAAATACTTCATTTTACCTTTCAAAAGCATAACCAAAAATGGCTACCCAATGACAAACACTTCCTGCAATCACCAATAAATGCCAAATTAAATGACTAAACTTTACTTTTTCCATTTTGAAGAACAACACACCTAGAGTATAACATGCGCCACCAATAAAAATAAACGCTATACCCATTGGGTGCATATGTTTATATAATGGAATAAGAAACATTACAAAAAGGTAACCCATTACCAAATAGGCAATTACATAAAATACATTTACTCCTTTTTCAAACTTATTTGGAATTATAATTTTTAAAATAACACCAGTTAAAGCAAGTCCCCATTCTATTCCAAACATAACCCAACCCCAATCGCTTCTAATAACAACCAAAGAAATTGGAGTATACGTAGCTGCTATAAACAGAAAAATTGCAATCTGGTCAAAGTTATGGAAAAAATCTTTGGCTTTTGTTCCAAAAGGTAATGAATGATTTAAGGTTGATGACAAATACAATAACACAAGAAACGAACCGTATATTACATAACTCACAATATGCCAGGCAGTACCATGACGAGCAGAAAATACAGCCATTAAAACTAATGCAACAATTGCAAATGCTGCACCTACTCCATGCGAAACTGAATGAGCTATCTCCTCTCCTTTTGTAAATCTATTATTTTCCGACATTTGTATTTATATCACTAATTTTAAACTTAATATAATTATTTTTATAGATGTAATGCTGCTCCAGGACCTAAAGGCAATCCTGTTAAAAGCCATATTACTAACAATATAACCCAGCCTATAAAGAATACAATGGAATACGGAAGCATTGTAGCTACCAATGTTCCAATTCCTGATTTAGCGTCATATTTTTGGAAATAAACAATTATGAGTGCAAAGAAACTCATCATGGGAGATATAATATTGGTAACGCTATCCCCTATTCTATATACCACTTGTGTTAACTCTGGTGTATAACCCAAGAACATAAACATTGGTATAAATATTGGAGCTAATAACGCCCATTTAGCTGATGCACTTCCCATTACAAGATTAATTGAGCCAGCAAAAATAGCAAACATAATCATTAACGGGATTAGCCCTAAATTTAAACTTTGTATAAAACTTGCACCATTAATTGCCATTATTATTCCCAGATTACTCCAGTTAAAATACTCAACAAATTGAGCTGCGAAAAATACTAATACTATATAAGAAGCAAGTGTTTTCATAGATTCTGACATACCTTTCATTACATCTGAATCATTTTTATACTTGCCTACTACGGAACCATAAACTAATCCCATTAATCCTGCTACCAAAAACAATATAGCCACAACACCTTTTAGAACAGGAGATCTAAGAAAAGAACCATCAGTACCTCGCAATATTCCATTAGAAGGAATTAATCCAATTAATAACACTACAATAAATCCTAAAAATAATAACAAAGCTCTTTTTATTCCTTTCTTTTCTATTTTGGACAAGCGTGAAATTTCTTCTTTTTCAATATTTTCATTTTTGTAAGGTCCTAATCTTGGAATAACTATTTTTTCTGTCACCCATGTTCCTAATACCGCAATTAGAAAAGTTGATGCTACCATAAAGAAGTAATTTGCTGTTGGATTTACCAAATACTCTGGATCAACCAAACGTGCTGCTTCCTGCGATAATCCAGCTAATAAAGGATCAATAGTACCTAAAACTAAATTTGCTGAATATCCACCTGAAACTCCAGCGAAAGCTGCAGCCATTCCTGCAATTGGATTTCTGCCAACAGCAATAAAAATAGTACCCGCTAAAGGAACTAATAGCACATATCCAACGCTAGAAGCAAGATTCGATAAAATCCCAGCTAAAACAATAATAAATGTTAAATACTTTTCTGGAGAATAAATAACAAGACTACGAATTAAAACAGCAATTAATCCCGAATTTTCTGCCAAACCGATACCTAACATTGCTACAATAACAATTCCAAGTGGTGCAAAATTCGTAAAGTTCTTTACCATTAGCGTAAGAATCATATGAACACCATCACGCGATAATAAATTTACTGCTTCAAAAACTTCGCCTGTTCCAGGATGAACTGCAGATGAGCCCATAAAAGCAAAAAGTGCCGAAAATAACAGAACTAATAATGCAAAAATTCCAAACAATGTTGCCGGATGTGGTAGGGCATTACCAACTTTCTCCACTCCATTTAAAAATATAGCTATCGGACTTCGCTTCATAATACTTTGGTATTTATATAAAATTTAAGATTTCGAAAATATAGGATTCCAATGAACTATCAAAGTTTAATTAGAAAAACTACAGAAATACATTTTGAATAGTGTAAAGAAAAAACAGAATTAGTTCATCTGAATAATTTTAGGTATCGTAAATTTAAAAATACTTCCTGTTTCTAAATCACTTTCAACCCAAATTTTTCCACCATGTTTCTCAACAAATTCTTTACAAATGACCAATCCTAAACCGCTTCCTTTTTCCTTTTCAGTTCCTGGTTTTGAAGATATTTGATCAATTTTGAATAAATTTTGTAATTCTTTTTCTGTCATTCCAATTCCTGAATCTTTAACGGAAATTTCAAAGGCTACATCGCCTTTTGATGATGCAATAGTAACGTAACCGTTTCTGGGAGTATATTTTACAGCATTGTTAATTAAATTACGCAAAATAGTTTTTAACAAATTTTCATCAGCAATAATATGACAACTTTTTGGTACGTCATTGTTAACTTCAATATCCTTAAATTGGCTTTGGTGCTCAATATCAACAATACAAGTTTGAACAATCTCAAATAAATCTATTTTTATTGGTTCAAAAACAATTTTATTTGTTTGTGTCTGCGACCATTTTAATAAATTTTCCAGAAGGTTATATCCTTTAACCGAAGTATCGTAGATAGTACTTAAATGTTGATGAATTTCATTCTGACCATATTCTCTAAACTCTGATTTTAAAAGATCAGAATATCCTATCAAAGTATTAAAAGGATTTTTTAAATCGTGAGCAATTAATGAAAAGAATTTATCTTTAGTTTTATTCGCCTCTTCAAGTTTATCTGCATACTCAATTGTTTTTTGAGTTCGCTTTTCAACAAGTAACTCAAGTTCCTGATTAAGTTTTTCAAGTTCTTCAGAACTATTCAGAGCTACATGGTAAAGCTTAGAATGATCAACAGCAAGAATGAAAAATATAATTAGGTTAATACCAAAAACCGTATTAGGTGTAAGTAATACAAATGGCTTAGTTTCTAAAATTGCAAAATAATATCCATCATGAAACCCAGCAAATAAATTTAATGTAAATATAAAGAAGAGAAAGAATGATTTAAAATCACGTTCCCTATTAAAGAATAACAATGTTATCGCTAATAGAATAAAATTCCCTACAAATAAAGAAATAATTGGATAAGAATTATATGCTTTAATCATACCTGTAGTTGTATTTGGAATAAGAACCATAATAATTGAAGGAATATAAGCTATTAATATTCCTATTTTAATCAGCCTTTTCTTCTTAAACACATTTGTATATTCAAGCAGGAAACATATTCCAACGAAAATAAATAAAGGAAAACCTATCCGTGCGATTTTTTCAAATATGTATGTATATGAAAAATCGTATGAAAATATATTGTTTATATAACTTATAACAAAAAATAAATTCATAAGAGCAAAAAATAAAAAATGTTGTCTCTGATACTCTCTTCTGCTTAAATAAATTATAAGGTAGAAAACAAAAAACACGAAACAGCATAAGGATAAAGCAATAATTAACTTAGTTCCTAAAAGATTTCTAAAAAATGTATAGTATGCAGCATCTTTTGAATTTGAAATAAAAACATTACTTATCGGATAAGCTTCTCCTTCCTTCGGATATAACTGAAAAGCAATCTCATTTTTTGTACCGTATTTTATTTTATCTGGAGGTAGTAATGATTTTTCAGCACAATGCATTCGGTTTGTATAACCATATTTATAGTTACCTCTTAAAAGTAACAATTCTCCATTAAAGTAAATTTTACAAGGATAATCAATTGGCAAAACAACCAAGTACAAATCATTATCTGAAAACACACTGTCGATCATAAATTCAGATCTAAGTGTTATCATTCTGTCATTACTGGGTCTTGTATTTTTAATTTCTTTATTATTGTATTGTTTAAAACCTAGCTCGTACAGATCGCCTGAAAGATAACTACCTTCAGACATCTCACTTTCAAGAATATAAAAATTTAGCTTTGTACGAGCAAATAGAGTATCAAGCTCATTTTGAGAGTTTGCCGGAATTTGACACAAAATTATACTAATTAGTATAATGGCTTTTTTAAACACAATTATTGAATATCAAGTAAATAAAATTATACTTAAAGATAATAATATTACTGAAATTCACAATAATCACAAAGCTTTTTCCATTCTAACAAACAGATTAGGTGTTAGAAAAGGGACTGAAAAAACAATGTTTAAGCAGTCCCTGAATGATCTTATACAAGATTTACAATACCTTTTCCGATTTTATGTAATTAATATTACGTTCTTTTAAATATTTCAGAATATATTCAAAACACTCAGGATTCTTTCCTACCAGTTCTGGAGGGAACATTCCTTTTTCATTAAATACATTATTTAAAATCATATCAGAAGCCGCAGTAGCTGTAAACCCAGTTGTGCGAGCCATCGATGATAATTTCTCAATTGGATCATATTCATCGAACAATTCATAAACGATTTCCTTCTTAATACCATTTTCCTCTCCTTGTACAGTTATTCGCATAATTGTAAATTCTCGATCTTCCGGATTTAATTTCCAAGCTTTAAATAATATCTCTGAAGTAACATCAAAAGGTACAATCTCATTATCCTTAACTTTAATAGGTTCATTCTCAAAGAAACCTGCTGCTTTAAAAGCTTGAATCATTTTAATATGACCCGGAAAACGCAGTGTTTTTTCCTTCATATTTGGAATATTATTCAAAGTGTAAATTAGTGATCTTAAACCATCAGAATTAAATGCTTCCAGTGTGCCTGCTCTGTCAAAATCAATTAATTCTAAATCGCTCATAGCAGGTTTTATCACTATTTTACTATTTTCAACAAATCTTGCAGGACGTGTATATTCTTCAATTACATCACATGGTGAAAACGGAGCTTTATATTCAAATGGGAATGTACGGATTTTTGGCAATCCACCAACCATATACTCGAAATTCTCAATTTTCATTTTTTCATTATAATATCCTGCAATAATATTAGGCATTCCGGGTGCAACACCACAATCCATAATAACAGTAACTCCGTGTTCCTTTGCCATTTTATCCAGATCCATAACCCCTTCTGGTAGAAATGAAATATCTACTAAGTCTTTTTTATTTTTTATAACTCTCTTAATTGTTTCAAGACCCAAGAATCCTGGTACAGCAGAAATAACAAGATCAAAGTCCTTTATTGCTTTAGAAAGATCTTTTTCATTTGTAACATCAACAATCTCTGATTCTATCTCATAATTTGCAGATAAAAAATCTAATGATTCTTTATCTATATCAATTGATTTTACTTTGTATTTTTTTGACAAATCTATAGCCATAGCTTTTCCAACCATGCCAGCGCCAAGTATGATAATTTTTTTCATCTTTTTAATTTTTAACTTAATGTATAATAAACATAATCAAATGATTATGTGTTTAAGGAAATAAATATGATTAAAATAAGAGGTGTTACAAACCAGTAAAACGGTTCAGAAAATTAACGATACACTCCTTTAATTCAGTCATTGTTTCGAAGTATTATTATCAATTTACTAATTTAAATAAAAAACTTATAAGGCTTCATCTTTTTTGTATTTAATCACACTATATAATATATTTATATTTCCTTTATATAAACTATAAAAACAATTATTATGAAAATCTTTACAACGTTATTATTCTGTTTTTCTATGCTTTATGCAGGTGCACAAAAAATAGAAAATATCGCTATAAGTCAAAATGGCGGTGAAATTATTGTACAATACGACATTAATGGAACCATTGATAACGATTTTAATGTTAATATTTATTATTCATCTGATAATAAAACATGGGAAATTGTTGAAAAAGCATATGGTGATGTTGGTGACAGTATAACAGCCGGACAATCGAAGAAAGTTGTACTATGGCTCGATCACTTAAAGAATTTAAATGATCAGATCAATATAAAACTTAAAGCAGAATACTATACGGTTGATGCACATAATGAAGGAAATGTAAAAGGTAAAGACGGATATTTGTATACATGGAATCGTTTTGGAGAAAATAAATGGATGGCACAGAACTTAAAAGCTAATAAAACGGATGGAGAATGTGGGGGTTTATTTACAAACTCAGATGCTCGCAATGCTTGTCCTGATAATTGGCATCTGGCTACTGATGAAGAATGGATGGCTCTTGAAATAGAATTTGGAGTTGATAAGAGTAAAGTAAAAGAACACGGCTTACGTGAAATAAATTTAGAAAAGCTTTCTGTAACAGGATTTGTTATTGAAGAATGTAATTATAAAGCAAGCTTATATCCAAATCAAAAAGCTCTTGCTTTCTGGACCAGTTCCGAAAATAAAATGCTTTACACGGGTTATTCTGATAAATACATTGCTCGAGTAATCAGACTTAATGAAAAGAAAATTAGCAAAGAGCTTAGAAATAAAACAGAACAGTTGAGTGTACGTTGTGTTCAAAGTGCTTCTTACCTTGCTTCTATTGAAGCCACCGCACAATTACAACTTAAGGAGAAGCCTGTTTCAGGAAAAACAAATCATCCGTTTACAGGAGAAGAACTTGACTGGGTTTATATTGCCGATGCAATATGGCTAAAGAAAGATAACACAGGAAGTTATGTTTATAAAGAAGTAGAAAAA
>DAOUTQ010000123.1 GCA_030668615.1 Bacteroidales bacterium
TCTTCTTTTAAATAGTGATCGAAAAACTGCGCTAAACGAATCTGAAAATCGTATTTATCACGAACTACTGTTGGCCAATGATCTGCTTCATTATAATTCAGAAGCCATGCCTGTTTACCTAATCTTCTTAATGCAATAAAAAACTCAACTCCTTGACTAAAAGGTACCGCGCCATCATTTTCGTTATGCATTATAAGTATTGGAGTTTGAATTTTATCAGCTGTAAATAGTGGCGAATTTTCAAGATAACGCAGAGGAGATTCCCAAATTGATTTACCAATTCGACTTTGAGTATGTTCATATTGAAATGAACGATTTCTTCCACTCCACAATCGAATACCTCCATATGCACTAAACATATTTACTACTGGTGCTCCAGATTCAATTGCAGCAAACAAATTAGTACGTGTTGCCAAATATGCTACCTGATAACCTCCCCAACTATGACCTTGTGCTGCTATATGTTTTTCATCAATAAATCCTTCTGATATAAGTTGCGTAATTCCTGGCATAACACAGTTAAAAGCATCTTCGCCCGGATAACCTTCTTTATAATATACATCGGGATTAAAAATAACGTATCCGTTACTACTATAGTAATGATAATCAATAGTAGAGCGATGCGCTTCTGGAATTTGATGACTGTATAATTCCTGTGATGATTTTTCGTAAAAATTAACAATCATCGGATACTTTTTATTAGGGTCAAAATTTTCTGGTTTTATTAGCAAACCTTCTAATCTTCTTCCATCCAATGATGTCCAACTATAAAGTTCTTTTGTTCCCCACAAAAATTCTTGTTGTTGTGGATTTGCATTACTTATTTTTTTCGATTTTTTAAATTCATTAGCAGAAACTAAAAGATCTGGAAACTCCTCAAAATTTTCTTTTGTATACAAGAAAACATCTGCATCTTTTGCTTTTAGAGGATTGTTTAAACTAAACTTTCCTGATAATAATTCTGAAGGAAGACCTTTATTTAGATCTAATTTATAATATCCATCTATTCTTGTAGTCTCATTGTGCCCTCCTAAATAAAATGGTTTGTTCAAATCAATTCCTTTTTCTTCATAATTCCTGCGTCCTAATCTATTGTAATCGAAGTTAATATAACGGTAGTTTGTTTTATTTACACGACCATTTTGAGTAATATTTTTTGGTTCTTTTTTATTTTCAGGGTCAATAATCCAAATATCGAATCTGTCATAAATCAACAAAGCTTCATCATTCATTGTCCATCCAGCTGTTCCATACTGATATGGAAGATTTGGAATATCGTTTAATTCATCTGCACATTGTATTTTATTAGGATTGGTAATTTTATATTCTTTTTTTGTAGCAATATTAAATGTGTTCCAGCTGGTATCTGTTGCATTATACCAATACAGATATTTTCCTCCGGCAGAAACTTCTGGCGTAATTCTTATATTTTCTTTTATCATGGTTGATTCACCAGAGTGTATATCAATAAAACATAAATTATTATAAACCGGATATCCTTCCCACATTGTTTGAACAGAATATGGTAAATTCGATATAGCAAAAACCTTATCACTATCTCCTTTACCAATCAATTCTACCCTTGTATGGTTTTCATTTTCTAACTGAACCATTTTATTATCATCTAAATGAAATACAGCAAGATAAGTTCTTTTAAGATCTTTTTTAAGTGTATTTACTTGCTGTGTATATAAAACAGGCTCGTTCCAATGCCATATGTCCACTGGTGGAATTTCTTCTTCAAGAACAGTTGTGTCTTTTTCTGGTTTAATTGGTGCAGTTCCGAAAAATATGCGGTTTGTTTTTTCTGAGAAATTAATTTTACCGTTTGCGTTTATTTCCCAACCTTCAGGAATGTTCTCGTTATTATTATTTAAAATCTCTTTTGCAATGATCTCTCCATTCCAATAAAATAATGAATAATCTTCTTTTTTATTTCCACTTGTATCTGCAATAAATGCTACTGAAGATCCTTTTTTATTTATTGATAACTGTTCATATTTACCTTTACCTGTAAGAACTTCATGTTGTAAACCTTTACTTAAATCGTAAGCATATATTCCCGCTTTAAAGTCTTTATCGTCACCGGAAGATACAAATGCTATAATTTCTTTATCCTTTGCTAAAAGATAATCTTTAACAAATGGAAATTGAACTAATTCATTATTTGCTGTATTGAGAAGTGTTAATAAATATCCATTCTTTGCTGATTCCTCTTTTGCTTTTTTAGTTTTTTCTAAAGAATCTGTTTTAACAGTATCTTTTACTATTTCAGACTTTGTTTGAAATGCAATCCATCCATCCCACCTTTCAGGAATTTTATATGATTTTAGATTTCCATATTTTGTAAGACTATTTGTATTAACGTTGAATATACCCAGACTATCCTCGGGCATATCTTCTTTCTTTGTATTCTTAAGTTTTAAATCCCGAATTAATTCTTCTTTTGGTTTTATTTTAAAAACAACTGTTTGCGAATTATTCGAAATTACTGCATTTGTTCCGCAGTTTAATGATTTTATCTCTTTACCTGAATTGTTAGTTATTTTCACAACAGGATCGCCTTTCCAAGGCTCTGTTTTGTATACAAGAATGTTTCCATCATTTGAAATCATTTTTTCTGTTATACAATTCCATTTAAGAATATCGTTGAATGTTAAGGCTTTTTTGTTTACTTGTGAATAACTAAAATATCCTATGGATAGTAACAAGGAAAGAATAATTGCTTTTTTCATGTGTTTATTTTAAAATCTTAAATTAAATTCTTTAGTACAATAATATTAAAATATATAGATATAGAAAAAACAGGATAGTTTAATTCATCTTTTAAACATGTAATAATTTATCCACAAAATTGTAGTTAACAGAAAAAAGTTAAATTTGTAATTAGCACTAAATACTTACTTATATTAATAAGCATGCCGGAAAACTTTAAAAACATATTAGAAGAATTTGAACCGGTAAGCCTTGAAGCACTAAAAGATTACAAATTACTTAACAGAATTGATACTAAGTATATTTGCAATTACAAACAACTACCTGAAATTTTAAAACTTGCTACAAGTCATTTTAACATTCAAACTATTTCGGGCGAACGTATTTTTAGTTATGAATCATTATATTTTGATACCGATGATAAGAAGTCATACTACGATCATCATCGGGGTAAAAGAATAAGATATAAAGTAAGATTTCGAAAATACCTCGATACTGGTGATGCCTTTCTTGAAATAAAAAAGAAGAAAAATTCAAATAGAACAAATAAATGTAGATTGCAATTTGATTTTTGTGAAAATTTAAATAATAAGCATAAAGCATTTCTTAATTCTGAACTTGAATTAACTGCCGATTCATTTAAACCAGCTATTTGGACTATATTTGATCGAATTACACTTGCAGGGAAAAAACACATTGAAAGAATTACAATTGATACTAATATCAGATTTAAAAATGAGATAAACGAATTAAGTATTCCTGAATTAATTATTATTGAAGTTAAACGCGACAAAAATATTGGAATAAGCCCGTTTACAAAAATATTACGTAGTCATAGAATTAGACCAATGGGTATAAGCAAATATGTTTTAGGTAATATAATGCTTAGTCCTGAATTAAAACATAATCGCTTTAAAAATAAATTATTAACTATAAACCGAATTTGTCATGATACATAATTTAGTTCAACTTTCGATTGATACAACAAAAATCTTAGGTCTTGAATTCTTTCATAGCGAGGATTTCTGGCAACTTCTAATTCGTTTTATTTATAACCTTATTTGGGTTTCAATTCCATCGTATTTTTTATATTTCAGAAAACGTGGCGATAAAGAGTATTTTTTCACTTTTATGATTGCTAGTATTATTGTTTTCCAAATTTGCATGTTGTTAGGAACTGTAAGTCTGCGAATTGGATTTGCTTTAGGTCTTTTTGCAATATTCGGAATTCTTAGATACAGAACAAATCCTATTCCTCCAAGAGAAATGACTTACTTGTTTTTAGTAATTGGAATGTCGGTAAAAAATTCACTTGCAAACGAAAATATAAGTATGGCCGAGCTTATATTAACTGATGTTTTAACGGTTACTGTTGCTTATATAATTGAAAAATATCTTGAGACTATTAAACATCAGAAAAAAACAATAATTTATGATAGAACCGATTTAATTAAACCAGAGAAATATAACGAATTACTAAAAGATCTGTCGGAAAGATTTGGCATGGACATCGAAAAGGCAGATATTGGACCCGTTGACTTAATTCGCGATCAGGTTAAACTAATTATCTATTTTAAAAAGGTAGATGGAATAAAGTTCTTTGATTCATCGTTTAAACTATAAAAATACCTGAACGATTATTTTATAATTTTGTTCTATTATTAAAACGAAAAGGAATAATGATTAGCAAAAATAACATATTGAGCTATTATTTTATATCCATCTTTTTAATATTGATTTCTCAATTATCATTTTCACAGGAGAAAATGGACACCATGCTTTTTAAAACTGATTTTTTCGATATAGAAAATCCTGTTAACCTTACGTTGATATTTAATGTTACCGAATTAAAACGTAATAAAGATGACAAAAATTATTTGTCGGGTACTCTTATTTATTTTTCAGAGGATTCAACAAAAATAACCAAAAACGTTAGGATAAAAGCAAGGGGTAATGTTAGAAAGAGACATTGCAACTTACCTCCATTCTGGATTAATATAAACGACCCTTCAATTAATAGAGAAGAAATTGCTGATGCAAAAAAGATAAAATTTGTTTCAGACTGTAATTATGCGAAAATTTATGACGAATTTGTTTTAAAAGAATACTTAGCCTATAAAATTTTCAATTTATTAACTAATAAAAGTTTCCGGGTACGATTGGTTAATCTAAAACTGGTTAATACTAATAACCAAAATAAGGAATCAATTAGTTTAGTATTTATGATTGAACCTGTAGAATTACTTACTAAAAGGCTTAATTCAATGCCATTAAAAATGGATAATCTGAATTTTTATCAAATGGATTCTCTTTCGATGGATATTATAAGTTTCTTTCAGTATATGATTGGAAATACAGATTTTGCGATTCATGACAGGCACAATGTAAAATTACTAATTTCAAAGGATTTTAGAGAAAATAGACCTTTCCCTGTACCATATGATTTTGATTATTCAGGCCTTATAAATACTTTTTATGCTCTTCCTGAGGAGTTTTTTGAAATATCAAATGTTAAAGAAAGATATTTTAGGGGAATGTGCAGATCAGATAGTGATTTCATTAAATTAATTGATTATTTTCTTGAAAAGGAAGACGAAATAAAATCTCTAATAATTTCCTTTGAATATTTGGAAGAAAAACCTAAAAAAGAGATGTTAGATTATATTGAGCAATTCTATTTGGAATTAAAAGACCCTGATTTTATAAAAAAGATAAGAACTACCTGTAAAAAAACAACAGCTAAAGTTTAATTAAATTGCCTAATGTTGTTCCTCTGAAGAACTCTCCATTTTCATATATCAGAACTTCGCCGTATTCGCCGTACTTAATTCCTGAATCAACACAAATTAATTTCCCTGAATATAAAGACACAACATTAGGCATTGTTGTATGACCAACAAGCATGTAGTTTTTATTTAAATAACCTAATATTCTATCTAATTTTTGCTCGTTAAAGATTTCTGGTTTAAAATAACCTCTATACCAAAAAGGGCCATTGGTTCCTTCTAAAAACATTTGTAATGAATCTTTTGGTAAAGTATAATCCAAATTAATGAATCTCTTGTTTACTTCTTCAATTGTAAATCTGCGCTTAATAAATTCTTGAGAGATCCCTGCATGTGAAAATAGGATGTCGTTGATACTAAAAATTACAGGTTTTAATCGTAACCACCTTCCAATTACTGTATTTTCAGAATAAAGTTGATCATATGTAACTTCTAATAATTTAGAAGTTTTTAAATATTTATTGTTAACATACCTAAAATCTCTGTTTAGCACCATTATTTCATGGTTACCTAATAGAAAATGAACTTTCCCTCCTTGTTTTTCTGCTTGCTTTTCAAGCGTATATATTAACCAAAATGTTTCGGTTACTTTATCACCCCGATCAAATACATCACCATTAATAATAAGGTGATTTGAACCAAAATTCCAATTAAGATCATGATCTACAACTTCGTATTGAAGTAATAGTTTAACAAATAAATCGAACTGTCCATGAATATCGCTTAAAGCAATAAATTTTTCAACATCTTTATATTCTTGCTTAAGATCAATGTTTTTATTTTCATTAAGAGCAAGAAACTCAGAATCGACAGATAAACCTGTTTTTCTTTCTATTCTCTTATAATTATTATCTCTAATCTTCTTTTCAATTGGTCTGTTTCCTTTTATCCATTTTACAATTACAGTATTATCTTCTTGAATAAAGAAAAAAGGACCATCCGTAATCCTTGTATTTATAAAATGAGGAATCTTTGACGTACTATTCTGATTCTGATTCTGATTCTTAGGAGTAAATGAAAAACTAACAAGAATAATAAATACAAGAAAAAAGTATTGAAACGTTATTTTTCTTTTTGATCTCATCTGTAATTCTTTGTATTTATAACGATTTTAAGTATAAATAGTTCATGTTTACACACGCCTAAGCTATTGCAATTTACTTCTTTTTTCTAACCTGAAATATATCTATTGCTTTTCGCTTACCTTTTAATTTTGTGCTTTCAATATTTTTAAAACTAAAATCACTTTTCTCCTTTATTAGATTATGTAAATCTCCTGATATCAAGAAGTTTTGTTTAAGTTCATTACAAAGAGATTCTATTCGAGCCGCCGTATTTAAAGTATCACCATTGTAGGAAATATCTCTTCTAATTTGTCCAACTTGCAACACCATTACTTTCCCAACGTGTGCTCCTGCCTTAAACCTTGGTATTACGCCATATTTACGTTGATAATATCTGTGTCGTTTATTAATAACATGCGTAAAAGCGTAAAAAGAATTTAAAAAGTTGTTGTATTTAATACCTCTCTTAATATTCCATGAAATAATTGCTCCATCACCTAAGTATTGGTAAATCTCACCATAATAGTTATCAACTATAGATAAATCGTTAAAAACATCCTGTACTAAATGACTAAACTTCTTATGTTCTAATTTCTCCGCAATAGAGGTTGACGATTTCATATCAATAAACATGAAAATTCGTTCTTCCTCTCTTGGTTTATTCATCATTCCAAGAATCCAGTTTCTGAAATTTCCTCTTCCAACCTTTTTAATAACTCCCTTAAAGAAATTAATAAAGAATCCTGATAAATAGAAATACGCCAAAAAACGAATAAATACAATATCCATTTCTGGCAGATGCTTTAATATTTCAGTATGACCTTTCTCGGTAAATTTAGTAAGTGGCGATTTAGAAGCTATTAGAATCAGGAGAAAAGCTGTAGCAAAATACAATAATGACTTTAGAAAAATCATAAATCGACGTGGGAAAAACCGTACAATTCTATCCGAAAAAAGTATGTCAATAAATGAAAATAAGATTGATATCCATATACTTAAAAACAAAATGACAATATAGACGTTTTCAACCTCCAATAAATTCAGATATACTTTAAATATTTGATGTTCACCTGTAAGGAATGAATAAAACAAGAAACTTAAATACCAGAATAGAATATGAAAGAAAAAATTTCTTAGTAATTTATTAAATCTGATTTCTATTTTTTCTGATGATAGCATATAATGCGAAGATAATAATTCCCTATTTGTATTATGCTTTTTGTTATCCGATTTCTGTATGATATAATCTAAAAATGCATTTACAAAATGGGCGCTAATCCAGTTAGCGCCCATTTTAAAATATAGTTCAATTCCATAAACTATTTATGCGCTTTATCATATTTCTTTTTTTGTTTTGCATAAAATTTATCTATACTACCAGGTATTGCTTCTTTTAATTTATCTACTAAAGTATTTGGAGCTACTTGTTCAGTAAATTGATCAATACTTGTAAAAATGCCTATTTGTGTTAATTTATCGCCTTTAACCATTACTCCAGCACCCGCAGCGTTAAGATATTTTAATGGTGCTTTTTCTTCAACAATTTCACAAAATTTTATATTTATTGATGCTTCAAGATTAGAGACAATATTAACAGCATCTTCTACTCTTGAATATGTCATCCCATAATATTTAACATCAACCGTTATATAAACAATAAATTTATCGCTTAGCTGATTCCAATCTTCTACTTCAGTATCTGCACCAAATATTTTAACAGTCTTTTTTGGAACATCATCCAAATTGCCTAAAACGAATTTTTCGACACCAAATACCTTGTTTAATTCATCAACAACAGTACCATAAATTGCTTCGTAATCTTCAGTAAGATCAATAGGTTCAATTCTTGTTTTTAAAGTTTCGGCTTCCTCCGGATATAAAGAAACTGTTGCAGATACCTCAGGTTGCTTAACAGTAAGCTGCGATTTGTAGAAATAAACCTGAATAGTTTCAGTATTATTTATAAGATCAATAATAGTTACCTTTTTTCCAGCAAAGGAACTTGAGGTACAAATTAATAGTAAAACAAAAGTAATTTTAATAAGTTTCATAAGGTTAGTTTTTATTAATAAAAGGGTTAATAATCAAAATAATATATGATTTGAATTAAGGAGGTGACTTATTTTTCATTTATTCTTATATAAAATGAAATGTACTTTTACCAAAATACTTTAGTCAGTGAATCAGGAATGAATCATATTAATTTTCAATAATTTACACAAATTACGATTTTATTTTATGTGAGTCAATTAAAATATAAGTTATATCTATTTGATTATAAAAAAAGAGCACAACAAAATTGTTGCGCTCTAACTATAAATCAAAACAACTATATTTTCTATTTCGTTAGCTTTTTATATTTAAAACGTTTTGGTGCATCAGGACCCAACCTCTTTTTCTTATTTTCTTCGTATTCCGAAAAAAAACAAAAGTACATACACAAAAGAAATATTTACTTAGGCTCAATATTTACATTCGAATGCTGATGTTTTACATTCAACAATAATCACTGTAGCAGAGCTACATCCAGTTCCTCCGCTAATGCCGACTTGTTGAAACTCATGTTCACCTGGAGCAAGATCAATTTCCTTTGATTCATCTGGGTCGATAGTTCCATAATTAACACCATCAACCATTATTTTCTGAACAGTACCAAGCGATTTATTTGTCAACTTTAAGGTACCCATTCCGTCACAAACTTCCTCGCATGAAGACCAAGTTAGGGAACCTAAAAGTAATAAAACCAAAATCAAAACATATTTTTTTGTTTTCATAAAATGATTTTTAATTATTTCCTTAATTACAAGTTTTAAATTTTGACCAATATAGGATTGTTACTTCCTTTTTTACAAAATATAATTTTTATCTTTTTATTTTCATCCAATTATAATAAACATTTACTGACAAATAAATATTTAAAATTTTCTTTTCAAGTTACAAAAAATATTTAAACTATAAATAGTTTAAGTTTGACAAAAATCTCTGGTTTATTAATAGTTTATTTAGTCAACTTTTTATATTTAAAACGCTTTGGAGCATCTGTTCCCAATCGCTTCCGTCTATTTTCTTCGTATTCTGTAAATGAACCCTCAAAGAAATGAATATGACCATCACCTTCATATGCTAAAATATGTGTGGCAATTCGATCCAAAAACCAACGGTCGTGACTAATAACGACAGCACATCCCGCAAAACCTTCTAATCCTTCTTCCAAAGCACGTAAAGTATTTACATCAATATCATTTGTTGGCTCATCTAATAAAAGAACATTTCCTTCAGCTTTTAATGCTAAAGCAAGATGTAATCTGTTTCGTTCACCGCCCGAAAGTACTCCACATTTTTTTTCTTGATCGGCGCCGGTGAAATTGAATCGTGCTACATATGCACGAGAATTAACAGTTCGGTTACCTAATTTCATATTTTCTAAACCATCCGAAATTACTTCATAAACTGATTTTTCAGTATCTATGGCTTGATGTGTTTGGTCAACGTAACTAATCTTTACTGATTCACCCAGTTGTATATTTCCTTTATCAGGTGTTTCTTGTTCCATAATCATGCGAAACAAGGTTGTTTTTCCTGCTCCATTTGGTCCGATAACACCAATTATTCCTGCTGGTGGTAATTTAAAGCTTAATTCGTTTATTAAAATACGATCATCGTAGGCTTTTGAAACATTTTCCATTTCAATAACCTTATCACCTAATCGTGGACCATTAGGAATGAAAATCTCCAATCGATCTTCTTTATCCTTAACATCCTCGTGTAACATTTTATCGTAAGCAGATAAACGCGCTTTCGATTTAGCATGACGAGCTTTGGGAGCCATTCTAACCCAATCTAATTCACGCTCTAATGTTTTTCTTCTTTTTGAAGCTGTTTTTTCCTCCATTTGCATACGATTCGTTTTCTGTTCTAACCATGAAGAATAGTTTCCTTTCCAAGGTATTCCTTCGCCTCTATCAAGTTCTAAGATCCAACCTGCTGCATTATCCAGAAAATAACGGTCATGCGTAATGCAAATTACAGTTCCTTTATATTGTTGTAA
>DAOUTQ010000125.1 GCA_030668615.1 Bacteroidales bacterium
TTACACTTTTTTCATTTAAAAGACGTTAAAATTTAGTAATTGATGCAAATAATTAAGATAAATTTTTTAGTTTCAGGCTTTATTTCATTTATGACAGATAATCACAGCGAAATACACCTTGTTTCTTTTAATGTTCCTTATCCGGCAAACTATGGAGGAGTAATAGATGTATTCTATAAAATTAAGGCTTTAAATGATATAGGTATACAGATTAATCTTCATTGCTTTAATTATTCTGATAGAGAATCCATTGAGGAATTGGAAAAATATTGTAAATCTGTTACTCTTTATCCCCGATTATTAAAGCGAACATTCTTTTTCTCGACAAAACCTTTTATAGTAAGATCAAGATCAAATAAACAATTACTTAAAAATCTGGGAAAAGATAATTTGCCAATTCTATTTGAAGGATTACATACAACATATTTTTTAAAAGAATTATCTGAAAAAAGAAATAGGAATATTGTTGTTAGAACACATAATATAGAACATAAGTATTACTTTAAACTTGCTGATGCTGAAAAGAATATCTTTAGAAAAATGTATTTGTACAGCGAAGGACTTAAACTAAAACATTACCAAAAGATATTAAAATCAGATATTAGTGTTGCTGCGATAACTAAAAATGATCAGGACTATTTCTCACTTTTAAACCCAGACACCCATTTTGTTCCTGCATTTCACTCTTTTAAAAAGATTAATTCTAAAGTTGGGTTTGGAGATTATATACTTTATCACGGTGATTTATCGGTAAGTGAAAATGTTAAAGCAGCTATATTTATTGCAAAAAATATTTGTTCTAAGGTTGATCATAAGTTCATTTTTGCTGGTCGTAATCCGAATAAAAGATTATATGATTTATCCAAAAAGAATAATAATATTAAGATCATTACGAATCCTGGTGATGATGAAATGAACGAAATAATTCAAAATGCACATATTAATTTATTATTAACATTTCAGGATACGGGAATAAAACTAAAACTTATAAACTCTCTGTTTAACGGTCGGTTTTGTATTGCTAACACTACAATGGTGAAGAATTCGGGACTTGAATCATTGTGTATAGTAAAAGACTCTTGGAAAGAAATTATAAATGAAATTGAGAAATTAATTGTAACTCCTTTAGAATTATCTGAAATAAACAAAAGAGAGCAAATCCTGTTAAAAAATGTTAACAATGAACTTAGTGCACAAAAATTAATAAATTTGCTGTTTAAATAAAAATAACATGAAAATAACAAAACTACTTTTAATACTCTTATTAACTAGCTTTTACAGCTGTTCAAACATTTATTCACAATCATATAAAATTGATGTTAAAATAAGTGACCTGAAAAATACAGATATATATTTAGGATACTATTTTGGTGATAAAACTTATGTGAGTGATACGACGACACTCGATTCCAATGGAAAAGGAACTTTTAAGGGAGACAGCCTTCTTGAACAAGGAGTATACATTATAATTTTACCTGCAAAAAGTTATTTTGACATTATTGTTGGTGAAGATCAAGAATTTTATGTTGAAACATCTTCTGATGATTTAATAAATAATTTAAAAGTTAAAGGTTCTGAAGAAAACGAAAGTTTTAAAAGTTTCAGGAAATTTATGATGAGCAGCAATATAGAATCTTCTGAAATCCGTAAAAAAATGCAAGGATTAGACGAAAATAGTGATTCACTGCAAATACTTAATGACCAAATTGACGCTTTAAGCAATGAGGTAAAAACGTTCTGGGATAAAACAATACAGGAAAACGAAGGAAAATTACTTGGAATAATAGTAAATGCTATGAAAAACCCTGAAATTCCTGAAATTGAGGTGCCTGAAAATATTGAAAATAAAGATTCGGTAAGATGGTTTCATTCATATAACTACAATAGAAATCATTACTTAGATAATATTGATTTTAGCGACAAACGTTTTTTAAGAACTCCATTCTTTCACAATAAGCTGGAAACTTTCTTTACAAAGGTGCTTATTCAGAATCCGGATACTATTAATAAATATATCGATATAGTTGCTGTGCAGGCAGAAAAAAGCGATCCCGTTTTTCAATATGTTATTCAGTATTTTATTAATACATTCCAGAAAAGCACTATTATGGGAATGGATAATGTTTTTGTGCATGTTGCGGAAGCTTACTATATTTCGGGTAAAGCAGATTGGTTATCTGAAGAAACCATAGATAAATTAAAGGAAGAAGTTGCTAAACACCGTTTTAATATGATTGGCAATATTGCACAGGACCTGAAAATGGAGACCATTAACGAAGAATATGAGCGTTTACATGAAATCAAATCGAAATTTACTTTAGTTTATTTCTTTGAACCTCATTGTGGTCATTGTAAAAAAGTAACTCCCGAAGTTTATAAACTTTATCAAGAATATAGCAGAGAAGATTTTGAAGTTTTTGCTGTGTATACTCAGGGTGATAAAACTGAGTGGCTTGAATACATTAATGATAAAGGTTATGAAGACTGGATTAATGTTTGGGATCCTTACAATCTGACAAACTTCAGATTCTTTTATAATATTTACAGTACTCCTACTATGTACTTGCTTGATGAGGATAAAAAAATTATTGCTAAAAGAATAGGTGCTGAAACTCTGAAGAGTATTCTTGATATTGAATTAAAGAAATAAACAATAAGAAATATGAGCAAAAAAAAGCGCAACAAATTGTTGCGTTTTTTTGTCTACACCTCGACGAGCTCAGTGTGATATTTTATTGATTTATAATTGTCATATTGATCCTGTCAAACTTCTCTCATGCAAAGCATAAATATGAATAACCCTAACATGTTTATGACAGCCTCTTTTTTTAATCCTTGTTGCTATCGCTATCTCGTATTAACACCGAGAAAATAAACAAGACAATAACTGAAGCAATAAAAATGATAAACAACGAGGTAAATATTTTTCGCATAACATCTTCAAGCGATATAATATCCCATATTCCTAACAAAGAAATAACAGTTATAAGAAGTACAAACGTTATTAAAATGTATGATGTAACTTTTTTCAATCCTTTCATAGTATCAGAATTTAGTTTGTTTTTTCAAAAATAATGATAATTCATAAATTGATTCAAAGTATTTTATTTTATTATTTGATTTTAATACCCATTTACATGAATTATCATCTGCTTCTATTTTTATATTTGTAATGTATTCATTTCCCTTTTCTACAGTAAAATTAAGTCTTTCAAGAGCCTTTTTAGTCCAATTATACCTGGCTCCTTCACCAAATAATCCTATTTTCTCTTTATGTTTTCGTTTTAATCTAAAATCACCTTTAATTTTATCAAAATGCAGGTTTGAATTTTCAAAAAGTTTATTGAATGTATCATTCAGTATTAAATCCTCAGGTGCACCCTCAAATATCTCATTATCAAGCATAAGCCAGATTTTATCAGCTTCCTGAATAGCAATATTTAAATCGTGAGTTGAAAACAATATCGTTTTATTCTCTTCTTTTGATAATCTGTTTAACAGATGTACTATTTCGTATTTATTAGGTAAATCGAGAAAAGCTGTTGGTTCATCGAGAACAATAAATTTGGTATTCTGAGCCAATGTTCTGGCAATCATCACTCTTTGTCTTTCCCCATCGCTTATTTCATTAATATTTTTTTCGCGTAAGCCATTCATTCCAACCATTTGCAATGCTTTCTCAGATTGCAATATGTCTTCTGATTTCAGTTTCCCAAACCAGTTTGTATGAGGAAATCTTCCAAGAGAAACCAAATCTATGACTTTCAGATTATTTACATTAATAATTTCAGTAGATACAAAGCTTACCATTTTTGCAAAATCCGATCTGTAATAATCCTTTAACGACTTATTATAATATTTTATTTCACCATTTAATGGGTTCTGTAGTCCTGTAATGTTTCTTAAAAGTGTGCTTTTCCCAACACCGTTTTTCCCAACAAGTGCTATTAATTCTCCATCACAACCAGACAATCTGATATTTTCAAAAAGTATATTATCTGTATTCTTTTTTGAAGAATAACCAATTTTCAGATTCTCTACTTTTAATATTTTATCTGGTTTTTCCATTAATAGTTATGATACTGCAGCTAATTTTTTGTTTTTTATAATAATCCAAATAATAACAGGAATTCCAATTAAGGCTGTTATTGAATTAATTGGTAATATTTTTTCCTGACCTGGTAATTGCGAAACAATGTCACTAAATAATAATACTATTCCACCTATAATCATGGTACCCGGTAATAAAGTTTTATGATTTGCAGTTTTGAATAAAATTCGTGCAACATGAGGAACTGCTATGCCAATAAAACCAATAGGACCACAAAAAGCTGTAATACTTCCTGCCAGCAAACTTGTACTGAAAAAAACTAAAAATCTAGATAATTGTACATTTAGGCCCATGCTTTTAGCATAATTCTCTCCTACAAGCATTGCATTTAATATTTTAATCAACAAAAATGTAATGAACAAACCCACAAATACACTAGGAATTAACACCTTTAATTGAGATAGTGTTACACCTCCAAGGCTTCCCATTGTCCATATTATAAATGCTTTAAGCATTGATTCATTGCTAAAATATTGTAAAATATTTACCACAGCTGCAGTTGCACTTCCAAACATAATTCCAAGAATAAGGATTGTCATAATATCTTTTACTCTTGTAGATATAGCCAATATTAAAAATAAAATTAATCCAGATCCTAACCAGGCAGCTATAACAATTGTCCAGTTTCCTAAAACACCAAATTGACTTACAACAGTAAATGATGAGATTCCCATAACAAGAATGGCAACTCCAAGGCTTGCTCCTGAACTTATTCCAAGTACATATGGTCCGGCAAGTGGATTTTTAAAAATTGTTTGCATCTGCAAACCACTTACAGATAATGCAAATCCCGCAAATAGCGCTGTAAGTGCTTTGGGAATTCTAAAATGATAAATTATAGTAAAGTATTCAGAATGATCTGACTGTCCTGTAAATAGTATTTTTAAAACCTCTTTAAAAGGAATATTAACAGAGCCCAGAATAATGTCTGCTATAAATAATCCTATTAGTGCAATAACAAGAATTAACCACTTAAAAATGATTTGTTTTTTAATCTGCAAAACTTAAAAAATTTAAAATGCTAATTTAAATAAAAAAGTATGGATTTAATTTATTTGCTTATAATAAACCAACTGATGATTTTTCAACAATTCTGGATGAAAAATTTTAATCATATCTTTAAGAACAATATTGGGTTGAACAAGACCTGTCTCCCAATAATCATTTCCACCAAACTGATTCATTCTTAGATTATTATTATATATCAAGCTTTCATTATAAGGCTTAAAATCTTCAAATCTTTCATCAATTTTTAAAATATCTCTTTTATTGTTTACAGATCCGGTATTAAGCCAAATTTTTGCTTCGGAAGCCTTAATAAAAATAGATTCGATATTAAAAGGCTGACTCTCTCTTGAATCATTCTCCTTCCAAATATATTCACCACCTGCATCTTCAACCATTTTAGCTAAGAATGATTTGCCACCAGGAACATACCATGAATCTTTATAAGGTAAGCCAATTAGAACTTTAGGTTTTTTATTAACTCCTTTTACAATATCCAACAATGCATTGTATTTCTTTTCAATTGCGTCGAAATATAAATCTGCTTCACTTTCCATATTATAAAAAGCAGCTATGAACTTTATCCATTCTAATTTTCCTAATGGATGATCCTCAAGATATTCGGCATTCATTACAGCATTAATACCCAAATCTTTAAGACGTTGATTATAACCGGCAATTTCTCCTCCAACTCCATATGTAATTACCAAATCAGGATTTATACATGCTATTAATTCATAATTCAGATTACTATCGTAACCAACATCTGGGACTAAGTTATTTTCAATATTCTTCCTGACCTTTTTATTATTAATGTAATCTGTACCTGAAACTCCTACAATTGATTCTGTTTTATTCAAAACATCGATAAAAGCAACATGAGTGGTTGATAAGCAAATAACCTTCTCAACCGGTGTTCTTATTACAGTATAATCATCTGCAAAATCAGGTAATTCTTCGTCTTTATTAATTAGAAGATATTGGTATTCTATATTGTTAGCTCCTGACCACGGATTTAGAACAGAAATTATTTTATATTTTCCCGTCTTCTCAATTCTAAAACCTTTTGCATATTTTAAATTAATTGGTTCTAACTGATTATCTACTTGATTATTACTCTTCTTTTTATTCGAACATGAAAAAAGAATAAGTAAAACAATGAACCATATATACCTTAGCTTCATATTATTTGTATAAATTATAACGAATCCCAAAATTAGTTTAATAAATTTTTATATTGATCTGTTTTTCTATTTTTAATAATTTCTAAACATATACCAATTAATAAACATTATTTCAAATCAATCGTATAAAAATTAGTGGTTTTTTTTATCTTTAAGGCGTAAGCTTTTTACTCTCAAAATAAATGGTTTATTTATTATGCGAAAACTATTAAAGATTCCTCTTTTCATATTCTTTTTAAGTATTAGTTCTACACTATTTGCAGGGTATTTTCAGGCTGACACTATTTATTTCAAAGGAAATTATGATTATCCTCCATACCAATTATTAGACAAAGATTTAAATCCATCAGGTTTTAGTATTGATTTATTAAAAGCAATAGCGCAAACGATGGGTTTAAATATTACAATTGAGTTGGGTCCATGGAATCAGGTTAGAACAGAATTAGAACAAGGAAAAATTGACGGATTAGCAGCTATGTCACCTTCACCAGAAAGAAGAAAATTTGTAAATTTTTCAACTTCTTATGTTTCAATTACACATTCTATATTTATTAGAAAAAACAGTAATATTAAATCAGTTGAAGATATTAACAACAAACAAATTATTGTTGTGAAGGGTGATATAATGCATGATTACCTGATATCAAATCAAATTACAAAATATATAATTCCAGTAAGAGATTACCAAACAACATTAAGATTACTTTCTGCCGGAGAATACGACTGTGCTTTAATTCCAAAACTATTGGGACAATTTGCAATTAATGAATTTAATTTAACTAACCTTAAGCCGGTTGGATCAACAATTCAACATAAAGAAATGGCTTTTGCAGTTAATAAGGATAATCCTGAACTTCTGGCACAAATTAATGATGGGCTTCAAATTGTAAAAGCAACAGGTGAATATGATCAGATTAATAAAAAATGGTTTGAGTTTTATGAAAAATCAGATATTAAAACCCGTGTTTTTAATATCATCGTTTGGATACTGCTCCCTTTTTTGGTAATTCTTTTCTCGATATTAATATGGTCATGGTCGTTAAGAAAACAAGTAGCAAATAAAACAGATGAATTGCAGAAAGAACTTAATGAGCGTAAAAAAACGGAACAAAAGCTTATACAGGAAAAATCATTGTTAAATTCAATGATTAATTCTATTCCTGACTTAATTTTTTATAAAGATAAAAACAATACATACCTTGGATGTAATGAGGCCTTTCTTAAATTTAATAATTTTTCTGCGGGCGAAATCACAGGAAAAACAGATTTTGATTTATTTCCAAAACAACAAGCTGCGTATTTTCATGATGCAGATCAGAAAATAATAGAAGAAAAACAATTTCTTAGAACAGAAACCTGGGAAACCGATTCAAAAGGACAAAAATATTTACTCGATACACTTAAGCTACCTTTTACTGACGAAAACGGTAATCCATTAGGGATAGTTGGTATTTGTCGGGATATTACTGTACGATATCAGAATGAAAGAGATCTTAAGATAGCCAAAGAAAAAGCGGAAGAATCTGATCGTTTAAAATCTTCATTTTTGGCAAATATGTCGCATGAAATAAGAACACCAATGAATGCAATAATTGGTTTTTCAGATCTACTTGTAGATGCTGATACAGAAGCTGATGAACGTGAAGAACTGGTAACACATATTAACAATAACTGCAATACTTTACTTCATTTAATTGATGATATTATTGATCTCGCTAAAATTGAAGCCAATGAGTTATCTATTTTTATTAAAGAAACTGATGTAAACAGCACAATGCAAGAACTTTACGAGACATATTATGGTGTAAAGAAAAAAATAGATAAAAACCATTTAGAAATAAAATTTGATAAGTCTTCATATAAAGAAAATTTTTATCTAAACACTGATCCATATCGATTCAAGCAAATATTAATTAACTTGATAGATAATGCCTTTAAATATACCGAAGTTGGTTTTGTAAAATTTGGATACAAAATACTTGACGAAGTTAATTTAGTTGAATTTTATATAAAAGATACTGGAATTGGGATACCGGAAGATAAACAAATAGAAATATTCCAGCGATTTAATAAGATAGAAACTGATAAATCAAAACTTTATAGAGGTACAGGATTAGGACTTACAATTACTCAAAATTTAATTGAAAGATTAGGTGGTACTATTAGATTAGAATCAACTGTAAATGAAGGCTCTGTTTTTTATTTTACATTACCATTAAATTATACTGAAGTCAATACAGTTCAAAACTTAAAATCAAATCTGGTCAAAAGCAATATTAACTGGAAAAATAAGACCATATTAATTGCTGAAGATGAAGAAAGTAACTACAAATTTCTTGAAATGCTTCTAAAAAATAAAGGTTTAAAATTGCTTAAAGCAGAAAATGGATATGAAGCAGTAGAAATTTGTAAAGGACACACTAAAATTGATTTGATTTTAATGGATATTAAAATGCCGGGAATGAATGGATTGGAAGCTACCAAAAAAATAAAAGAAATAAATCCTGATATTCCAATAATAATTCAAACAGCATATGCAATGCAAAACGACGAGAAAATTAGTACAGAGGCTGGCTGTGATGATTATATTGCAAAACCAATAAAAAAAGAAAAATTATTTTCTCTTGTTGCTAAGTGGATAAACTAATATAAAATTGTAAATTCATTTTTTACTTTGATCATGTATACTTAGAGTAAATGGAAAAATTGCCTTTTATAAAAAAGTTCATTTTTTTAACTATCGCATCAATATTTCTTTTCATTGAGAAATCAATAGCTAATGGTTTGGTTACTCAATTTGAAAATATTAAAAACAGTAATACAACCCTCTTGATATATTCATCAATTTTAATTTCAATTATTTTTATTTTATACATAATTGCAGTAGTAAAACGGTTTGTTTTCAAGAAAAGATCTAATGCAGTTCTTAGAAAAGAAATAAACGAACATAAAAAAACTGCTGAATCATTAAAAATAAGCAAGGAAAGATTTGATTTGGCAATGAAAGGTTCCAATGATGGACTTTGGGACAGGGATTTGATAAATAATACTGTTTATTATTCTGAAAGATGGAAAAGTATGCTTGGCTTTTCAGACAGTGAATTTGTTAATGATGTAAAATCATTTGAAGAAAGGATTCATCCTGATGATTTAGGTATAGTTAATAGTGAGTTTCATAATCACTTAAACAAGAAAACTGACTTTTACGAAAACAAATTCAGAATAAGGCATAAAAACGGTAAATATATCTGGATACTTGACAGAGGAAAAGCCATATTTAACAAAGATGGTAAACCAATTCGAATTGTTGGCACACACACTGATATTACCGAAAAGCAAAAAATTGAAAATGAGTTACATCAATATCAAGCTCACTTAGAAGAAAAAGTCAAAGCAAGAACAAGTGAGCTTTTTGATGCTAAGGAAAAAGCAGAAGAAAGTGATCGTTTAAAATCGGCTTTTCTGGCAAATATGTCGCATGAAATAAGGACCCCAATGAATGCCATTGTCGGATTTACTGATTTATTAACTGATCCTGACTTAACTCCCGAACAAAAAAATGAACTCATTCATCATATTAATAAAAATTCAAATACACTGGTTTATCTTATTGATGATATAATTGATATTGCAAAAATTGAAGCAGGTCAGATAAAAATAAATAAAACAGAATGTAATATAAATCAAATCTTCTCAGACGTTTTTAATTCATTTATTGAAACAAATAATATAAAAGAAAATAGTCCTGTAAAACTAATATTGAAAAAAGGTATACTCAGCGATAATTTCACAATTAGTACCGATCCTGTACGTTTTCAACAGATTTTAATAAATCTTATTGGAAACGCATTAAAATATACAGAGAAAGGATATGTTGAGTGTGGATATGAAGTAAAAACTAATGATAACAATTCATATCTTGAATTTTATGTAAAGGATACTGGTATTGGAA
>DAOUTQ010000004.1 GCA_030668615.1 Bacteroidales bacterium
GGCTATTCGAATTGGTTAACGCTGACAGAAAGTTTTCAGAACAAAGAATGGCAATTATTAATACAGTTGCCGAAGTATTTAAGCTTACCAAAGAGGAATTCTTAAGTATTGAAAGTTTTGTAATTCACAACGAAGTTTCAGAAATAGACAATGCTGACAACTTAATAATTAACGATAAAGAGAATCAATGCAAAGAAGCGAAACATGTTAAAGTTGAAGCCTTAGACGGCAATATTTTTATCCTACAGGTTAAAAGTGTTGATCTCTATTTTATGCGTTATAGCGGAAAGGAAGATCTTTTTCTGAATGGACTCCCGGTTAACAATAAAAGAATTTACCTTTTTGCAAGTGGTGGTACTATCAAGTTACAAAAGGGAAAGCCTGTATATTATAGTGATATTGTTGCACATTATCTAGCGGATAGCACATCAACAAAAATTTCTTATATAGCAAGAGATCTTAACTTCGTTTTCCCAAATGGAGGTGTTGGATTAAGAAACATTAGCTTCTCAGAAGATCAAGGAAAATTGATTGGCTTGATGGGTGCTAGCGGTGCAGGAAAAACTACCTTACTTAGTGTTCTTACAGGATTAAACGAACCTACTTCAGGTGAAATTCTTATAAATGGTCTTAATCTTCATAAAGAAAAAGAAAAACTTGAAGGAGTTATTGGTTATATTCCTCAAGATGATCTGTTAATTGAAGAACTTACGGTTTTTCAGAATCTTTATTATAATGCAAAACTCTGTTTTAATGATAAAACAGATGAAGAGATTATTGTACTTGTTGATAAAACCTTAGCTAGCCTTGGGTTACTTGATCGTAAAGATCTAAAAGTTGGCTCTCCTATGAATAAAATGATTAGTGGAGGTCAACGTAAAAGATTAAATATTGCTCTTGAACTTATCAGAGAACCCTCTATCCTATTAGTAGACGAACCTACATCTGGCCTCTCGTCTAGAGACTCAGAGAACGTAATGGACTTATTAAGAGAACTTGCTCTTAAAGGAAAATTAATTTTTGTTGTTATTCATCAACCTTCATCAGACATTTATAAAATGTTTGATAATATGATAATTCTTGATACAGGTGGTTACATGATTTATTATGGCAATCCTGTTGAAGGTGTTATGTATTTTAAACGACTTGATGCTCAAATTAACAGTGATGTAGGAGAATGTCCAATTTGTGGTAATGTTAATCCCGAACTTATTTTTAACATTATTGAAGCTAAAGTAGTTGATGAATATGGTAAATACACACCAAAAAGAAAAATATCACCTCTTAAATGGGAAGAAAACTTTACTGGAAATATTAACATTGAGGAAGTAAAGCCTGTTCAAGAAGCTCCTCCTACAACTCTTAATATCCCTTCATGGATAAAACAGTTGAAAATTTATACTATTCGTGATTTCCTATCTAAAATAAGCAACACACAGTATATTGCTTTAAATCTATTGGAAGCTCCGGTATTAGGTTTTATACTCGCATATATTATTCGCTATATAGCAGATCCGAATTCCAATGTTTATATTTTTAGAGAAAATGAAAATATAAATATCTATATATTCATGGCACTTATTGTAGCTCTATTTTTAGGATTAACAGTAAGTGCAGAAGAAATATTCCGCGATCGGAAGATACTAAAACGGGAAGCTTTTCTTAATTTAAGTCGGTCTAGCTATTTAATCTCGAAAATTTTTATATTATTTACTATATCAGCAATTCAAGCAATCCTATTTGTTTTAATAGCAAACAATATTCTTGGTATAAAAGCAATGACATTTGAATATTGGTTTGCTTTATTCACAACAGCAGCTTTTGCAAATATGCTTGGATTAAATGTTTCAGCTTCATTTAATTCTGCTGTTACTATTTATATTCTTATTCCGCTATTAATGATTCCTATGATGATTTTAAGCGGTGCAATGTTCCCGTTCGACAAAATGAATCGTGCCGTAGGAAGTGTTAAAAAGGTGCCTTTTATAGCTGAATTTATGCCTACAAAATGGTCTTTTGAGGCATTAATGGTAAATCAGTTCAAGAACAATGAATTTGAAAAGAATTTCTTTGAAATTGAAAAACGAGAAAGTAATGCCGACTTTAAGCAAGTCTACTATATCCCAGAATTGGAAAAATCCCTAACATATATTGAAGATAATTGGTATAAATTTCATGATGACGAGGAAGTTAAAAATAATATAATACATAGCCTTAATTTATTAAAAACAGAACTTCCTAAAGAAGAAAGAAGAACAAGAATTCCTTTTGAATCTGGACACCAACTTGATACAGCCTTACTTAACGAAATAATTATTGGAAAAACCGGAGATTACATTGAGAAACTTAATTCTCATTATAGCCTTAGATTTCAAAAGGCCAATAACGAAAAAGAAAATATTATTAACTATTTATTAAAAACAACTCCTAAGCTATATAGAAATAAACGTGATGTATACCACAATGAAAGTGTTGCAGATCAGGTCAAGAAGTTTTTTGAAAAAAATAAGATCATACGATTCAAAGACGAATTAATACAACAAGTAGATCCAATTTATAGAGATGCTGATGTTGAAGGGTATTTCAATTTTAGATCACATTTTTATGCTCCACGTAAATATTTTGCTGGGAAATATCATGATACTTACTGGTTTAATATGATCTTTATTTGGGTCATGACATTCTTTTTATATATTACCCTATATTATGAATTGTTGAAAAAGTTACTTGATCTTCCTGAGAAGATTAAGTTTAAAAAATAATATTTCGAAGTATTGAATATTTTTATATCTTTATATGATGTGTTAAATTTGCAATACAACTGAAAATCAATCATGTCAATTATGAGCAAACGTTTGATATACATATTATTACCGTTATTAATATTTACAAGCTGCCAATCATGCAAGCAAAAAGATGCTGATTATGGAGCTGAATTTGAAGTTCCAGACTCTGTAATATATGATGGTGAATTAGAAATTTCACAACAAGCAATGGATGAAATTGTCCAGAATATATCATCACCTGTTGAAATTGCAGCATTAATTAAATCTGTTGGTGTACCATATTCTAGAAACTATTTGGCAAGCACTGATAATATTGATAACTACAACACGAGTTTTGAAAAAGCACTTGGTTTAGGAATTTATGGTGCCGATCTTGGCTATCAAAATATGTATAATAAAACAGGTGCAGTTATTGATTATATTTCTGCAATAAAAACACTTGCCGACGGAATACGTGTTGGACAGTTTTTTGACTTTACTACACTAAAACGCTTAGTTACTAATAACCAAAACCTTGATTCTTTAATGACAATTTCTGTTCAGAATTTTAATCAAATGGACCGATATTTGAATGAGAATAATCGTAGTAATTTAAGTTCTTTAATAGTAACGGGAGTATGGATTGAAAGTATGTATTTATTAAGCGAGGTAATTAAGGAGTCTCCAAATGTTGAGCTTTCTGAAAAAATCGGGGAACAAAAAATTATTTTAGGTAATTTAATGTTACTGCTTAAGAATTATGAAAGAGATCCTAAATTTAAAGATCTTATTGAAAAACTTACTGAGATACAAGTGCTTTTTAAAGAAGTGACAATTACTAATGAGAAAGGGGAACCAGAAATGGTTGAAGAAGATGGAATGTTGATAATAAAACAAAACGATAAACAGTCAATTGAAATATCAAATGAAACATTATTTAAAATTATTGATAAGACAGTTGATATTCGTAATAAAATAATATTGTAAATATGAGAAGCATATATATAATTTTTACCTTATTTGCAATTATCATTCTTGGAAATAGCAACAAGCTATATGCTCAATCCGGACAGGAATTAGTAGATATTTGCGGAATGGTTGCCGGAGATGCTACTTACCTGAAAGACTTTCAAATAAAATTGGAAGCTGCTAAGCCAGGAGAAGAACCTCCAAGAGCAGCACATTCAGTAGTACTAAGTAAAAACACGAAGTATCGTTTTTCTGTATGTAATTCTAAAGATTACCCAGGAGAAGCTATTTTACAGATTTATGATAATAATAGATTATTAGGAACAACATATTTAGTTGCTACAGGAAAAAACTATCCAAGTGTTGATTTAAAATGCTCACAAACTGGAGTTTACCATATCTTCGTAACCTTTAAAGAAGGTAAGCAAGGGATGGCGGTTGCATTACTGTCCTTTGTAGAAAGATTCTAATACCAAGTAAAAAATATTATACTAATTCTTAACAGCCCATTTAATAATGGGCTGTTATTTGTATATATACTATTAATCCTATAAGAATAATTAATAAACTATTTAAATACCAGCTCTTCTTTATAGTATAAAAATAATTGGTTAAAAGGAAGGATACAGGTATACTGATTAGATAAATTATCTCAAATGAAACATTTTTAAAAAAGAAAAATAATACCAAACAGAAAACAAATACCCACAAATTAATTACAAAATATTTTCTTGTTCTAATTTTTTTCTTTTGAAAGTTTACAACAAGAACATAACTGGCATTTACAATAATAAAAAACAGAAATCCATAAAATAAATAATATGCTAAATGTATGTTACTAAATTCTTTTACAAAGCTAAATCCCGCTTTAATATTCTCAACTAATAAAGCCATTTCTGACAAATCAAAAGCCACAAAATAAAAGACAAAAACAAATAAATATGGAGTAAGAAAGCCTAAAATACTTACAATCCATTCTCTTCCAATAAATGGTCTTAATACAGATAAAGATATCCATATTACAATAAAAAATACTGCGAAGGGAATCCAAAATAAAGATGCAATTGATATAAAAAACCCAGCCAAATAAAGTTTATTCAAAGCATATTCTACTCTATAAATACTAAATATATAGTTGAGCGACAAGAAAATAAAAATTGTCCCTATTAAAACCGGATTAAATCTTTGCAAAGGAATAAAACTACTTGAAATTAAAATGTAAAAAAAAGCAGGCAAGTATGTTCTGTAATTAATTAATATATACTTCTTATTAAATTGTATCAGTAAAAAAGCCTGAAATAAAACAAAAACAAAACCCACAAATATTGAAACAATTGAATTAATGGGAATAATACTTTCAAAAAAGTTATACAAAGGCATATTTAATATATCTCCTGATATTTCAATTACATTTGTATTTAAAATTGAAAACCCCCATATAAGGATTCCGGTTAAAACAATAAAAATAATTACTCCGGGTCGGTTACTTTTTAAAATAGAAGAAATCATGCTCGTTATTTTAAATCAAATCCAATGTCACTTCTGTAATATTTATCTTCGAATTGAATTGTATCAACATTTTTATAGCTTTTTTCGAGTGCCTGAAAAATATCTTTACCATAGGATGATACAGCAATTACTCGGCCTCCGTTAGTAACAATATCAGTTGACTTATATTTAGTCCCTGCATGGAATATTAATGAGTCTTTAATTTCAGGTATTTCTATTTTCTTCCCTTTTACATAATCCCCAGGATATCCGCCAGAAACCATCATTACCGTTGAGCAGGCTTCAGTATTAAACTCGATTGTAGCATTTTCGAGTGTTTCGTTTTTTACATGTATGAACAGATCAACAATATCTGATTTTATTCTTGGCACTACTACTTCTGTTTCAGGATCACCCATTCTTACATTATATTCAATAACAAAAGGATCATCACCAACTTTTATTAATCCAAAGAAAACAAATCCTTTATAGTCTATATTTTCATTTATTAATCCTTTAATAGTTGGTTTAATAACACTTTCCTCAACCTTATCCATAAATTCCTTGTCTGCAAAAGGAACAGGAGAAACAGCCCCCATGCCACCAGTATTTAAACCAGTATCTCCATTACCTATTCTTTTATAATCTTTTGCTTCTGGTAATATTTTATATGATTTACCATCAGTTAATACAAAAACAGATAATTCTATTCCGCTAAGGAATTCTTCAATTACAACTGTATCACTTGCTTTCCCAAATTGTCCATGAAGCATTTCTTCAAGAGACTTTTTTGCTTCTTCCAGATCTTCCAGAATTAATACTCCCTTACCTGCTGCCAGTCCATCTGCTTTTAAAACATACGGAGAGCTTAGTACTTCTAAAAATGCTTTCCCTTCATTAATATTTGCTTTTGAAAAAGATTTATATGATGCAGTAGGAATATTATATTTACTCATAAATTCTTTCGCGTAATCTTTACTTCCTTCTAATATTGCTCCTGCTTTTACAGGTCCAATTACAGATATGTTTTTCAAGCTAATATCTTCCAAAAAATAATCTGCAATTCCATCTACAAGAGGTTGCTCCGGACCAACAACAACAAGCTCAACATTTTTCTCTATAGCAAATTTCTTTATTTCGCTAAAATCAGATAAGTTGAGATTTACGTTCTCTCCAACTTCGGATGTTCCAGCATTTCCAGGAGCAATATAAAGTTTACCTATTTTTTTACTCTGACTTATTTTCCATGCAAGTGCATGTTCTCGACCACCAGAACCTAAAAGCAAAATATTCATAATCTATTATTTGATTTAAGAAACAAATATAAATAACCAATTGCTTGTCAACAAATTAATTTATCATTGTATATTAACAATAAAAAAGGGCTCTGGAAAAGAGCCCTTAATAGTATTATACCGTTTATTATTCAAGTTGTCATATTTGTGAAAAACAAATATGGATTGAATATATAACGGCATTAACCATTCTAATCTTCAAGACATCACATTATATGCAACATTTTGAAGAAGAATTGGTATTATTTACTGTATAATAATTTTTCTATTGATGCTTACTTCTTTGTTATAAAGTCGTATGAAATATATCCCCTTAGGATAATTAGCAACATTAATTTCTTTCAAGTTTTCTTCACCAAAGAGATTTAAATTTTTGGCATAAACTATACCTCCTGATACATTTACAAGCTGAATTACAAAATCGCCTTCATATTCTGTTTTAATAAATAGTCGACCTGAAGTTGGATTAGGGTAAATCCTGATTCTTTCATCAGAAAAATAATCATCTATACCATCAGGAGAACTTACCGATAAAGTACTTGATGTTACAGGTCCACATAAATTATCATCTGTTACATCTACAGTATAATCTCCAGGCAATAATGATTCAAAAACACCTGTAGAATTATTTATATTGCCTGGATTTAAAGTATAGTCTAAAACTCCCGTTCCTCCCGTTGCGCTAACTGTAACAGATCCATCTGAAACAGATGATCCAGAAGCATCTGTAGTGTTTTCAGAATTAATTGTAATGACTTCAGGTTCTGTTAAATTGTGATTATCTGTTGCTTCACATCCTTTATAATCCGAAACTGTAACAATATAAAATCCAGCACCTAATCCGTTTGCAATTGCCGATGTTTGATGCCCGGGATCACTCCATTCATATGAATATGTTCCATTTCCACCACCAGCATTAGCTAGTAGTTCTCCATCTATTAATCCATTACATGATGGTTCATTCCCTAAACTTATTGATACACTTAAATCAAATTCTGGTTCAGTAATTTCATAATTAGTAATAGAAAACGAACATTCCATGTCATCAGTAACTGTTACACTATAGAAACCTGCACCAAGACCGTTAATATCTTCAGTAGTTTTACCATTACTCCAGTTGAATGAATATGGTTCCGTTCCATCTTCAGTAATGGTTAAGTTTATTAAACCATCTTCATCTCCTTTACAATAAACAGCAGTTGTAGATCCGCTTAATGATCCAGATAAATTATATGATAATTCATAGATAATGACACTGTCTACAATGCTTACATCAGGTTCTTCATCAGTATCAGTAACTGTAACATAATATTTAATTCCAGCACCAATACCAGTTAAATTATTTGCTGTTGCCGTTATTTGATCTCCTGCGTTTGAGTCCCACAGGTAAGTAATATTAGTATGCCCAACGGGGGAATAATAGTTTACAGTAGCTCTTCCGTTTGAAACTCCATTACATGCATCTTTTTTAGATTCAATATAACTAGAGAACTCAAATTGATTAATAATAATGAATGATGTGTCAGCATTACACAAATTCTCATCTGTTACCGTAACATTATATGTTCCCGGATTTAAAGTATTAATATCCTGGATATTGTTTGTATAACCATCAGGCCCTGTCCAGCTCGCTCCATAAGCAGATGGTGTGCCGGTTCCTCCCGTTATTTCTAAGTCAATTTCTCCCTCAGAACCTACGCCTAAGTAATGTTGAACAATAGAAGAATTCCCAAACCGCATTGTATCCGGACCATTAATATATATTGCTGTATCACCTGTACAAGAATTTTCATCAGTAACGGTCACTTTATATTCGCCAATGCCAAGCCCACTTTGATCTTCTGCTTCTAAAACTGTTCCTTCTCCAACCCAATAATATTCATTGCCACCATTGCCTCCTGTAACATTTAGATCAATTGCACCTTCTTCAGAATCACTACAAGTTGTTACTTGCGTAATATCTGGATTAAAAATAAAAGCATCAGGTTCTGTTAAAATATATTGGGCAACATCAATAGAATCTAATGCGTCAGTAACAGTAACAGTATACGTCCCGGCAGAAAGACCTGTCGCTGTAGAATCTGTTCCTCCAATATTCCATAGATACGTATAGGGCTTTTCACCAAATTTGGGTGTAACAATTAATTCTCCATTGCTTTGTGAATTACATGTAGGCCTGGTAATTTTTGTAAATGCAGCAGACAAAGGAGCATAATATTTTGCAACAACTCCATCTCTCAAACCTGGATTTGTATTAGTATAAGTACTGTCTCCAACAGGCAAAATAGTTGATTGAAAATATCCACTCATTACAACTACACCCGTATTTAAAACTATACTTCCTGCTGCCAAATCATTATTGTCATCTCCTCCTAACTTAATGCCATTATAAGGATTTAGATTCAAATCAAATGATGCTAAAAACATATCTCTATCTAAAGTGCCTGTTGTAGTTAAAGTATCTCCATTGAAATTAATAGAATCACTAAAATATCCAGACATATACAGGATATCATTACTCAAACTTAAATCAACGCCAAAATCACGACCATCGTTACCAAAATGCTTGTTTAATTGTAAAGTGCCTGATTTATTATATTTTAAAACAAAAATGTCGAAATCATTAACGTGATTTAAAACCTGATTTGCAATAAGACTTTCAGTTGAGTCAGCTGAAAATGTTGAACTTTGATAGTATCCTGTAAAGTATACGTTTCCATAAGCATCTCCTGCAATAGATCCAGTTGCATCTAAATTATCGCCATATGTTCTTCTAATCCACATTCCGTCTCCATCACTATCCGTTTTATAAAGGAACAAATCTTGTTTTCCAGCAACATTACTAGTAATTGTTTCTAAATCAAAATTCATATCATCTCTAAAGTAACCATTGAAATAATACTCATTTTGATAGACTTTAACATTATTAATTCTTGAAGCTGCACTACTTCCTGACACATTTTTTATCCATATTTTTACTCCACTAGTGTCAAATTTTGCAAAAAAGTTGTTTTTCCCGGAACTGACAATGCTCTGATCATAAATAAATATAGAATCCGTATAATGTCCTGTAATTATAAGATCATTATTCATATCCACATCAATATCAGTAGGACTTTGTTGAGAAGGATAAGTAGCTATTTTATTAGCCCAGTTTAATTCACCGCTACTATTATATTTGCTAAGAAAAATATCATAATTGCCATCACTTTTCAGATAATTATTATCAAAAACACAGCTATCTTGAAAAGCTCCAACCAGAAATATATTATCATCATTATCAATAGTTAACCGAGGATCGAATTCCATTAAGGAACTTCCTACAGTTTGAACCCATTCAATATTAAAAGAAGGATTTACCTTTGCTAGAAATATATCATAATTTCCTTCAGAGGTTATACCTTGAAAAGTTCCTTTAAAAATTCCAGCAGCGTAAAAGTTATCATTGTTGTCTTTTTTAATATCCAGAATTCGTAAATCATCATCACACTTAAATTGTTGCGAAATAATCCAGGTTTGACCAAAACTCCCAACGGGGAAAATTAACAGTAAAAAGTATATTATTTTTTTCATATGTATTTTTTTAAGAAGATTGTGTACCTACATAACTAGTTCCTTCAGCTTCTCCTGTAAAAGTTCCTCCCTCTGTTTTTCCTTTATCCAAACAAATTAACTTTGGAGCCTCCCAAATAAGTCTTTCAGAACAACCGTCAATTTCTATTTTAATTCCCTTTTTATCCATTTCAACACGTTTATTTTGATTTCAAAAATTATGCAAATTACTAATATTCAAGTAAATTTATTGCGGTTTTATTGATTCTACAAGTTTTTTGTTATAAAAATAATTCACTATACTTTAAATCAAACTAAAATTTAATATTTAACTAAAAAATCCAACAACAGTAAATTTTTCATATCCTTTCTTTCCTGTTATAAAATCATCGCCAATTTTAAGCCATGCATGTGCAATCAATTTACTATTTTTATTCTTTGACACACCAAGATAAATTGTTGATTTTACCCTGTGTTTTTCCAGCACCTTTTTTACTGCTATTGCCTCTTCAAAGCATTTTACTTTCCAGGGCAATCTTTTTTTTAATCGTCTAATATTTTTTTTCGCAATATCTATTAACCAAATTTGGTTTTCATTTATACCAACTTCAATCTCTTTTTTAAACTCTCCAAGAATAGAATTAAACCATTTTAAAGGAATAATTCGAGCCAGTATAAAAGCATAAATCAACCAAAAAAAAGTTTGATTTAAAATTTTACGTTCGGTTTTATCTGTCTTATAATATTTCTTAAACAGTTTGAACATAGTTGATGTTCATCATTAATTTAAACGCATTAATAACTAATATGTTACAACAACGAGCTCTTTTTCAATTAAATCCATGATAAATGGAGCAATATCCGCAAAACATTTGTTTTCATCAATATTATAATTCTCCGTAATCATTTCAATCAGAGCTTTTATTTTAATAGGGCTCTCAATATTATCCCAGATAAAGGTTCCTGTCTTGCCTAAGCCATAATACTCTCCTTTTTCGATGCTCATCATTACTTTTTCGCCATCCAGATCGCTGGTAAGAACATCGGTTTTCTTTTGTATAATTGTGTCTAATGTAATTTCTATTTTAGCCATATTTATAAAACAGGTTTGTTGTTAGTGTCAATATATCTGTATTTCTTCATTACTGAATTATGATTTGAGATAATTTCTTCTATTGTTTTTTGATCCAAATAATTTCTCCAATCTCCGATTTTACCTTTTCTAAAGAATGACTTTGATTTTATCATCTTTTCTTTAAATCCGGCTTCTTTTTCTTGATTTTCAAGAACTGAGAAATCGCTTTTTTTGATTGCATCATTAATTTCTAAATCGGATTTTTCAAGTCCAATAAACTTTACTGCGTTTTTAAAACATTCAAATGTATCGTTAATCATATCCTCATAACGAATAATATGAATAGGAATATTTTTTTGCTTAGTCCAACTCGTTACATGATCTGACCAAGATCCTAAAATTTGCCGAAGCTGATTTTGAAGTTTGTCGTTTTGACTACAAAAAGCAAAATCTGAATTATTCAGTGTTTTTACCATTTTCTCAACTGGTTTGGCACTATGATATGCAAAAGAAACCAAAACATCCAGTGGATTTCTAATAAAGTATATTGTCCCTCTTGTAATTTCTGTTGGGAATAAAGCTTCACCTCTTTCTGTTAAATAATATTTATCGTGAACTTTCTTAAACAACAATTCCTTACTTTCAACAGATTGCATTCGATAAACTTCTGGTCGTAGAGAATCAATTTCAGTAAAAGTTAAATCGGATGACGAAAGACCTGTATACTCATCAAATATTTTTCGCGAGCTTGATATTGAGGTATCAGTCAAATCATTAATATTTGCAGGAATATCTGAATCACTTAACAAATTCGTAAGAAACACTCGAAACCATGTATTACCCGACTTTGGATAACTTGCAAGCCATATAATATTTTTCTTATCCATCCAGATTAAGCTTTTTCAATAAGAAATCTCCAAATTCATTTAATAATAAAGGTGATTGTGGTCTGGCAACTTTATAAACCCTGGTTTCAGGTAAAAGTTTATTTAACACCTGAAAATGGTCCTGTTGCTTATCAAGACCCTGAACAAATCTATGACGATATGTATTGATTTTTACTGCATTAAATTTCTTAATTCCGGTCAACTCTTCAAACTCAAATCCGGGAGAATTTTTTGTATTTATGATGATAATATTTTTTAAAGGAAGAGGTTTGTTAAAATAGTTTTCATTAACAGGTAACTGAAATTTCATCATGTCAGGTCTGATCTGCTCTAAAGACTGATCTTCTATTTTTAGTTTTTGCAAAATATCATTCCATAATTTCATTTTTGGAAAACCTGGAACAACCTCAAGATTATGATTTACAACACTTATATCGTCGGCTAAAACCTGAAAAGCCTGACTAACAAAATATGCTGCAATAGAAGATTTCCCAACTCCACTTACACCGGTAAAAATAGTTGCCGACTTTCCAAATTTTACTGCACTTCCATGAATCGGTAATAAACCTCGCTGAATAAATAATGCACCAAAAGCCGAACCTAAAAGAAACAAACGAACTTCTTTATCAATCTCCTTTTTAAAAGGCTCAACATTTATTTTATTTCCATTAGCAACAAAATACTTTGCAATATTATTAACCTCTAATAGAAATTCGTTTTTTGCTGCTTGATACATTACACCTTTATTAATTACTTTGTCAAGCTTTTGGGGAGTTTTTCCAATCTTTATCTCGATATCTGGCACACCATCTGAAACCAATAATTCAGGAATTTCAAAATCAGATTTAATATTTAATCCGAACGCCTTATATGTAAAGGTTTTTATCATTGTTTTTCTTGCTTAGCGCAAATTTACATGAAAATGCCATAAAAGTAAGTATTATTGAAGTTTTTGCCTGTAGAATTATCCTTTTCAATTGCTTATCTTTGTTAAAATAGTTTTTATGAACTCCTTTTTCGGAAGAATAAATAATAACAAAACTCCAATTGATCAATCTCTTTTTAGCAATAGTATTGATGTATTATCAGTATTTCCTGATGTCAAAAAAGAAATCAGTATAAATAATAATACAGGTCTGGGACAAGTTCTTTTTCCTCCATTTACACAAGCAGGTATTCAACATTCAACGAAAAGGATTGTTTCCGACTCAAAATTATACAACTTACAAAATCTTGTTCAAAAGTTAGATATTAATGAGAATCAGGCTGAAGAAAGTTTTGTCATTTTAAAAGCCTTTGAAAAGTGGGGAAAAGATTGTATTAAGTATTTTCTTGGAGATTTTGCATTTGCAATTTGGGATTCAGAAAAAGAAGAGCTCTTTTGTGCGCGTGATCATTTGGGAGCAAAACCTTTTCATTATTTTTTTAACGGTGAAGCTTTTGTTTTTAGTTCTGATATAAGTGCGATTCTCACTCAAGAAGATCTTAAATTTAGCATTGACGAACAATATATTGCTGACTCTATTTCTATTCTAAAATCTGAAAAGCACACAACAAATTATAAAGAAATTAAAAAGTTGCCTCCTGCTTCTTACTTGTTTTTAAAGAGTGGTGAATTAGAAATTAACAAATATTGGGAACTAAAACCTCAAAAAACTCATTTTAAAAGCAATGAAGAAATAATTAAAGAATTCAAATCTATCCTTATTGAATCTGTAAAATGCAGGGCGTACGGTCAAAATTCTGTTGGTACTGAATTAAGCGGAGGGATTGACTCGTCAAGTGTTATGGCAATTGCTAAACAATTTGTAAAATTAAAAACTTTTTCTCACGTATTACCAGATAATCTTTTGGGTAAAATTCATCCTTGTAAAGATGAACGTGATTTTATAAACCTTTTAGGTGATTTCTGCAAAATTTCAAATCGTCATTTTATAACTTCAGAGGAATCTTTAGTAAAAGTTATACAAGATAATGTTGTATATTCAAAAAATATATTCCAACAAAATTTTGGTTTTTTTTCTGATTGTTTGTATCAACATGCAATGAAGGAAAATGTTTCTGTATTACTTTCCGGATTTGGTGGAGATGAAGTTACAACATCAAAATCTTTGGGATATCTTTCTGAATTAGCCTCAAATAATCAGTGGAAAGAACTAAAAAGAGATCTCAAAAATCAAAAGTCCAATAAATACAGATATTTAAGAACTCTATTAAAGTATTTTCTAAAATCAAAAGCTCAATTTATTTATAAGATTATTGCTTTAAATAAACATAAAAAGCCATTTTGGTTTGGGAAATTTGAAAATCTTGCAATAAATAATGAGTTTTCTGAAAAATTCAATATTAAAGAAAGATACTTTTCTTATTACAAAAAATCAGACAATTCATCTTTACAAGAAAAGAATATTGAAAGAATAACTCATACGCACGTTTCGCAACGACTTGAATATTGTTCTTTAATTGCACGTAAATATGGTGTTGAGTATCGTTATCCTTTGCTTGACAAACGATTAATTGAATTTTATCTGGCTATACCGGCAAGATTAAAAGCACGAAATGGAATTGGAAGATATATTATCCGAAAAGCTATTGATGGTATGGTTCCTGAAAAAATACAGTGGAGAAATGATAAAAGCGGAGCTACAATTCCAACTGTTTTCATGCGAATGATTCATGATAAAGAGCAAATATTGGAAATTATAAATCAAGCGAAACAAAACAAAGTTGTTAAAAAGTATGTTGATATAGAAAAATTTGAACAGTGGTTTCATAAATTCTGTCAAAGGTCTGATAACAAACAAGAGCATGTTAATCCAAGTGCCTTTTATAATTACCTGAAGCTGATAATTTTTATTGAAAAAAATCCAAGTCTTTTTGAATGATCGACATAAAAAAACATATAGAACTGAAATTCTCTGATGAGCTAAAACTTTTGATTTTTCTTTCTCAAGATGAATTAAATGATATCTCTTGCTCGGGAAATTTAGACAATATTGATTGGGATGAATTTGTAGATTTGACAATAAAACACAGGTTAGTATCTCATGTATTAAAACATTCGGGGTTTTTAGCTGAAAAATTTCCAATTCCGGTTTATGAAAAATTAATTGATGTTAGACTAAAACACTCAAGAACATCACTTAATTATGCTATTCACGCTATTCGAATATTTCAAGAATTTAACGAAAAGGATATTCCACATTTGTTTTTTAAGGGTCCATTACTTTCTTTGGAATTATATAATGATATTGGATACAGAAATTTTGGTGATATTGATGTATTGGTTAAAAAGAATGATGCTGAAAAAGCTAAAATTCTAATTGAGGAATTAGGCTTTACTTGTATTTATCCAAGAATTAAACTTACTGAAAAACAAAAAGAAGTAAATTACAGTATTAGCCACCATTATCAATTTAAACATCCTGTACAAACTATTCATATTGAGCTACACTGGAATATTACAAATCCGGAAACTTTTTTTGGTGTAGAATCAAAAGATATTATTTCAAACTCCATTAATTTAAAAGTGTCGAACTATGAATTGCCATATATTTCAAAAATTGAAAACATTGTCTTCCAGGCTGCACACGGATCTATTCATCAGTGGTATAGATTATTCTGGTTAAAAGATTTTTCGAAGCTGCTAACAATGGTCAATCCCGAAGATCTGAAAAAAGCATTTGATTTATCAAAAAAACTTAAGCTTCAAAATTGTTTTATTCAGGCATGTTTATTATCAAATTTACTTTACAAAACTGATGTTCCTGATTTTGAGAATTTCAATATTAAAAACCATTTAATTAAGATTCCAGTAAACTCAATATCAAAAAAAGATTTAAGTAAGCAAGGATTAAAAGGCAAAATTAAATTCGTTTTTTATAGAATCCGTTTGAAACCCGATTTCAAATATTACTTTGAATTAATTTATAGATTAAGAACTCACCTTTCAGACTGGGAATTAATAAGATTCCCTAAAAAAGCATTCTTCTTATATTATATTTTTCGACCTTTTTTACTGATTTATAAATTTCTATTTAAAAAATGAGGTGTTTGAAAAATCTATTGAGCTAAATTGAAATCCTTTTGCCGAATAATATTTTAAGATCTCAGGTAAAACATATTTTAAGTTTCTTTCTGCTTTTTTTGTATCGTGAAATACAATAATTGATCCTGATTTTACAGAATTTATTGTTTTTTTCAGGCAGGTTTCCTTTTTTAATCTATTATTATAATCTCTTGTAAGTACATCCCACATAACTATTTTAAAGTCTTTTTTTAGCTGCCTAATTTGTGATGGCTTTATTCTACCATATGGTGGTCTGAAAAGATCAGAATTAATTACATCTGAAGCTTTTCTAACATTTTGGAAATACTTTTCATTTTTTGTGCGCCATCCTTTTATATGATAATAGCCATGATTCCCAACAGAATGTCCAGCTTCGATTATTTGTTTGAAAAATTCAGGATGGTTTTCAACATTTGCTCCTGTGCAGAAAAACGTTGCTTTTGCATTATGTTCTTTTAAAACAGAAAGGACCCACTCGGTTACACCCTCAGTAGGTCCATCGTCAAAAGTTAAAAAAAGTTCCTTATCCCGATCAGGAAAACTCCAGGTTAAATCTTTAAAAAATGTTGCAGCTATATATTCTGTTTTTATCACATTTAATTAAAATACTCCATGTATTGCATAAATTTCTGCTCTATCTGACTATTTAACTCATATTGATTATTACTTCCTGTAATTCTATAAAGCTCCTGAAGGATATAAAGGTTCATTTGTTTTTCCATCGTAACATCCTTCGTTCCAGACGCATACTTAGACTTAAGACCAAAATAATAGTCGAGCTCAACAAACATTTTACTACTAAGCTGTTCTACTAAAGAGTTTGCCTTTTCTATTGCTCCAGCATGATAATATGCTGAAATTACTGAAAGCAAAGTGCTGTTGAAAGGTATTTTATGATCAGGAAATAAATTCATGCAACGATCAAGAACCAATAAAGCAGAATCAGTTTTTCCTTCTTCAATTAATTTCTCAGCTAAACGTCCAAAACTACTTCGAAGGTTTGAAAACATTCTTGTGTTATTTTCATCAAAATAGATGTCGTTTTCTTCAATTCCACCCCAGCGGAATTTATTCATAATGTTATCGTACATCATATCAGAATCAACTTCACCACTATGAAATCTCTCTTTCTCTGCTTCAACAGGAACAAGCTGATATGTTAATCCATCAACTTTAAAATATTTCTGAAGATTAAAATACTTAGTGCTTGTTACAGTCATTGCCCAATAAACTGGTCTCTCCCAATTGTTTGTTGCTAAAATATCGAGCAACATTAATCCATCTTTATATAAATAACCCTGCTTAAAATTCCATTGCATCTCGTCTACAATTCGATCTCTATATTTTTCACTTACAATTCCCTTATTGATAACATTGTCAGGATCAATCTTTAACTTATATTGTTTAGCTGGAATATAATTTATCATTTCATTTGCTACAAAAGGGGATTTTATTTTTGTTTTAACATCGTCACTTGCAATAAAATCAATTACATCTTTGACATCAACTGCTTGCCCAACTCTATCGTAGATCGGTAATATATCCCTAACTCCTTTATGATACTTATCGTGAGTTAAAGAAAATGGCATACGTTCAGCTTCATATGATTTACGGCTCATTTGATCAATATACCATGCAGCTCTCAAATAACTTAAATTACAAACTTTTATATCTGTTCTTATACCTTCAACTTCCTGTGCATACCAAAGTGGGAATGTATCATTATCGCCATTTGTAAATAAAATTGCATTTGGCGCACAAGAATTAAGATAATTATATGCAAGATCACGGGCAGTGTATCTTCCGGATCTGTCATGATCATCCCAGTTTTCAGAAGCCATGATTCCAGGAACTAAAGCAAGAGAAATTACTGTAACTAATACTGCAGAAATTGACTTTGGAGCTTTTTTGCTTAAATAGCTAATAAGTGCTGCGACTCCTAATCCAATCCAAATTGAAAATGCATAATATGATCCAGCAAATGCGTAATCCCTTTCGCGTGGTTGCAAGGGGTATTGATTTAAATAAACAACAATTGCAATCCCTGTTAATACATAAAGCATTAAAACTACTGCAAAGTCTTGCTTATTTTGTTTGTAATGAAATATTAATCCAATAAGGCCCAATATAAGCGGAAGCATAAAATATCTATTTCTACCAGGATTATTTTTAAGATGCTCAGGTACCTGATCCTGATCACTTAATCTTGCATTATCAACAAAAGGAATTCCACTTATCCAATTTCCTTTCAGCACATTACCATGACCCTGAATATCATTTTGTCGGCCTGAGAAATTCCACATAAAATAGCGGAAATACATATGACCAATCTGGTATTTTACAAAAAATGCAATATTATTGGCAAAAGAAGGATTAACTCTTTTTTCAACGTTTCCGGCTCCATTTCTTACTGAAATCTTCTTGTCAGATATATTAACCCATTTATTATATTCATTAATGTGGTTCTTTTTACTACTATACATTCTCGGGAAAAGAGACGTAAAACGAGGATCAAATTTTACTTCTATTTTATGATCGGCAATTTCATATCTCCCTTCTTTTTTAATATAAACTGGTTTTGTTTTTTTATTACTTATTGCAGGAGCATCAAAAGACTGACCGTAAAGTAATGGTCTGTCTCCATATTGTTCGCGATTCAAATAATATAATAAATCAAATACATTGTCAGGATTATTCTGATCCATTGGAGGATCGGCAGCAGAACGAATTATTACCATTGCAAAAGAAGAATATCCAATCAGAATTACGGTTAAGCCCATAATAACTGTATTTAAAACAACTTTTCCTTTGCGATGTGTATATTTTATTCCCCATACAATTAATCCAATAACCAGAAATACATAGAACAATGCACCTGAATTATATGGTAGTCCAAATCCATTTACAAACAATAAGTCAAACCACGATGCAACTTTCAGAAATCCCGGAATAATAACATACATTATGGATGCCAGAAGTATTACAGAAATAACTAAAGCAAAGAAAATACCTTTCTTTGTTACTTCATATCTTTTGAAATAATAAACAAATGCAATAGCAGGAATTGCTAATAAATTTAACAAGTGAACTCCAATTGATAATCCAACTAAATAAGCTATAAAAATTAACCATCGGTTTGCGTATTTGCTGTCCGCCTCGTTTTCCCATTTTAAAATAGCCCAAAATACCACAGCAGTAAATAAAGAAGATGTAGCGTAAACTTCAGCTTCAACTGCCGAAAACCAAAAAGAATCAGAAAATGTATAAGCTAACGCCCCTACTATTCCACTTCCTATAATCGCAATAATATTCCCGGTTGAAAACTTACCTTCTTTAATAAATATCTTTTTGGCGAAATGTGTTATTGTCCAGAATAAGAACAAGATGGTAAAAGCACTTGACATTGCAGAAAGAATATTTACCATTTTTGCTGCATTTTCGGGGCCCGATGAAAACAGTGTAAAAAATCTACCAAGTATCATAAAAAATGGTGCTCCCGGTGGATGTCCAACTTCAAGTCTGTATGCTGATGCAATGAATTCTCCGCAATCCCAAAAGCTTGCAGTTGGTTCAATAGTAAGCATATAAACTACGGCGGCAATTAAAAAAACTATCCATCCTGTGAGATTATTATAAAATCGGTATTGTTTCATATCCTGAATTATTGATTTAATAAAATTAAGGTCTAAAATTAAAACAAATAACGATAAATTATGGAGTTAATTATAACTAATCTTTAATTTATAGCTTATTATGAAACTGATCTAAGCTATTTTTCTTATTTTCGGAAACAGATTATTTGATATGAAGTTAAAAACAGGCTTGATTTTATTTTTTGTTTTTATTGTTTCTTATTGTTACTCACAATCAGGATACTCATATTATATTCATGATTATCAGATTAACCCAAGTGATTCAAACAAGCTTTTTCTTGAAATTGACAATGCTAATTTTATTAAAAACAACGAGTATTTTGGACCTGTTGCCGAAGGATATACTCTGCTGGGATTTAACTTATCGCCTAAAATTCAATATTTTCCCAATTCAAGAATTAAACTAAGTGTCGGAGCAAATCTGCTTTCATACTACGGACGAGAAAATGAAATAAACGCGTCGCTGCTTCTTTCGTTTCAATATAAAATAAATGAGCATTTTGATTTTGTTCTTGGAAATATTTACGGAACGGTTAATCATAAGTTAATAGAGCCTATTTTTGATTTTGAGCGTTTCTTAAATGATAATATCGAAAATGGAATTCAATTTTTATGGAACTACGATCGTTTTTATACAGATCTGTGGCTTGATTGGGAACAACAAATTCTTCAGGGCGATCCTTTTCAGGAAATCTTTAATGTTGGTTTATCTTCGGAACTCGTTCTGTTAAAAAAGGAAGATAGATATTCACTTTCAATACCTTTTCAGAATATTGTGAGACATGAAGGCGGACAAATTAATAGCAATAATGACGAGTCACTAAAAACAATATTTAATAATGCAACCGGAATATCTTTTGAAAAAACAGTTCATCAGAAATTTTTAAAGAAAATTATTATTTCGTCCTATATTGTTAATTACCAAGATCTGTCGCCAAGCAAAAAACAATTATATATTGATGGAACAGGATTTTACCCAAGCGTTGAATTAGGAAATAACAGCTTTGATTTTTTGTTAGGTTATTGGTATGGAAATCAGTTTATTGCTCCTTTAAGCAATCCTATTTTTGAATCTTATTCGCGAACAAAGTTTTTTGTGGAAGAGCCTGTTCGTCAGCTTATAACAAGCAAGTTAAGTTATCAAAAAGATATTTTTAAGGGAATAAATATAAGTGTGAGATTAGAATCTTACTATGATATTTTAAATGTAAATATGGAATATACATGGGGAGTTCTTATTGTAATTAATGATCGTTTTTTTCTGAAAGAATAAATCTCCACAGTTTGTGTTTCCATTCTACGGCATAATCTATTCCAATTCTGGGTGTAGTCTTGTATTTTATATCTTCTAAATCCTCATTGTTTTCGATCCAGATGCGGTTAGAATTAACCAGATCTTCACCGTAAAATGATTTATCAATGTTCAGTTTCTTTGTTAATTTCCCGGGACCCTCAAAACCCTTAATTCCACGAATTAAAACTGCCTGAGGGATTTCATTAACAGATGTTACAACATTTAACATCCAGTACATTCCATAAATAAGATAAACATATACCAGCCCACCATTATGATACATTATTTCTGTTCTTGGAGTACGCCCTTTACTGGCGTGGCAGGCAAGATCTTTTTCACCACGATAAGCTTCAACTTCTGTAATCAAATATTTTTCGATTTGATTGTCGACTTTTCTAACAAGATTTTTTCCTAATAATTCCGGAGCAACTTTTAGTACATCGCAAGTAAAAAAATCACGTTGAAGCCTGTTCATTAATATTCAATTTTATCTTCTTTTTTTCTCCACTTATTAAAAGCCTGAATTGCTTCTTTGCTTAGAATTTGTATGGTAGGGATTTTTCTTTTTTCTATTGGCTGGTCAAGTTCTTCGTATATAAAAGAATCATCAAAATCAATATCTTTTGCATCTTGCTTTGTATTTGCATAATACAATTTATCAAGTCGTGCCCAATAAATTGCACCCAAACACATAGGACAAGGTTCACATGATGAATAGATTTCACAACCTTGTAAATCATATGTTCCAAGAACTTCAGCTGCTTTTCGAATAGCATTTACTTCTGCATGTGCTGTAGGATCATTGTTGGAAGTAACACGGTTTACTCCTTTCGCAATAACCTTTCCGTCTTTTACTATAACTGCTCCAAATGGCCCTCCGTTGTTATCAATATTCTCAATTGAAAGACCAATTGCTTCTCTCATAAAACTTTCTTCTTTCTTTAACATCCTTCTTAAATTTTAATTTCTTTTTTATATCCAAACAAAAAAAGCGAGTAAAAATACGAAAAAAAAGTTATTCCAATTTGTGTTTCAAGAGTATCTTCATTTAAAAATGACAATAGTATAATTGCTAATAGAATTATTATAAAATATTTGTTGTATTGATTTGATTTTAATACTGGATAGAAAAACGAAAATAGTATTATTATAAACCCAACTAATCCAAATGTGAGCATAAAAGTTACATACTGATTATGTGCTCTCAGCCTGTTCTTTGTAGGTAAAGGACTATTGTCAATTTCATAGTATTTGTCAAAAGAATCCTGAACATCACCTGTACCAACTCCAAACCAAAAATTATCTTTTATTATATCAGAAGCAGTTTTTAAAAACTCAAATCTCTGAGTAATTGAACTTCCATAATTGTTAAACCCTTTTTTATATGCATCAATTTCCCAAATAGCTTCATATATTTTCGGATACAATCTGTATTTATCAGCAAATATGCAATTAGGAATTCCAGATTCTATATTTTGTATATCAATCTTGGTTAATTTCGAAACCCCAACAGAATCCTTTCTGTATCCTTTTGATGTTAAATATCTTATTAAAGTATTTTTTATAAGATGATCTTTCTGATCTTTTTCATTGTATTTAATTGAACCTCTGCTATTCCATTCTTTTATCAATTCCTTCTGACAAAAGTAAATCCAAACATAATTACCATTTTCAATCTGTCCTTTTTCGAAAGTATGATAATATTTATTTCCCGCCTGAGTCAATTTTTCAAGCTTATCGATGTCGACTTTTTGTACTGAATAAAATTTAGAAATAGAATGAGTTAAATAGGATGCTGACAATAAGAAGATCGTAATTAAGCTAACCTGCAAAAATAGTTTTGGAACTATATCTTTTATTTTGAAAGAGTAATAACCAGAAACTATTAATAACAACAAAATAAAAATAATAATTCCAGTAAAAGATTTCAATAAAAATAGAAATACTGCAAGCCATAAAATCATTATTATGTAAATAATAATTTCTGTTTTTTTCAGATGAAACTCTTTTGAAAATATAATGTAAGCTAAAGAAAATATACTGAAGTTAATAAGTAAACTAAGGCGTATATGAGACATAAAAACAGAAATATCTCTTATATCTTGAATTGGGTAATTTATAATACCAGTTAAGATGAAAGTACTTATTAAAGATGAAGAAACCACAGCTATAGAAAACCAGAAAAGCAATGTTTTTATTTGTTTTATATTCAACTTTTCAGAAGTGCCAATAATAATAGGAAATAACATTAGTATTACTTTATTACCAATATCATGAAACGCATATCCAAAGTTTTTGGTGTTAATAAGCCAAATTAAATGCACAAAAAATACTCCGATAAATATCAAAATCGATTTATTATTTTTAAGTCTGTTCCATTTTGCTTTAAATTCAAATTCTAAAATCCAGTTCGACAATAAAAATAACATTGAAATACTTAGGGCAAATTTTGATATTGGAAGGCAAATAGCGACCAAAATAAGTCCCAAATAGTATAACTTAAAATGATTAATTGGTAAATTAAAGATCCTCATTTTCTATTCAAATCAATTCCTTCAAAGATAATTAAAGATAGTGGAGATAAAAATAAGTCATTTTTTCTAAAAAATATTTGCAAATAAATCTGTTTAAATCATTTATTGGCTTTTTCAATATAAAAAAATAACTATATTTGCGCCTTGTTTTAAGGATTTTAACAAGTTAAAAGTGCGATTATTTGTAAGTCAAGTTATTAACAAATTATTTGTTGATAATTTTCTTGATTTATCAAAAATAATTGTATTTTTGCAATCCGCAAAATACAGGACAATATAATGTATTAAGGTATTAATTAAAAAGTTAGGAGTTTTAAAGTGGATACATTAAGTTACAAAACAGTATCAGCAAACAAGGCAACTGTTCAGAAAGAATGGATACTTGTTGACGCGAAAGACGAAATTTTAGGCCGGTTAGCTTCTAAAGTAGCAATAGTTTTAAGAGGTAAGAACAAAGCTTCTTTTACTCCACATGTTGATTGTGGTGACAATGTGATTGTTATTAATGCGAGCCAGATTAAATTGACAGGAAACAAAATGACAGACAAACAATATGTAAGTCATTCAGGTTATCCAGGTGGACAAAAATTTATTACACCCGAAGCACTACTTGCAAAAAAGCCTATTGCTGTTGTTGAAAAAGCTGTTAAAGGAATGCTACCAAAAAGTCGTCTTGGTAGAGAATTATTCAGAAACCTTTATGTTTATGAAGGAGCTGAACATGCTCAAGAAGCACAAAAACCAAAGAAAGTAGAATTAAATTCAATTAAATAATTAGTATGGAAGTAATAAACACTTTAGGAAGAAGAAAGGCGTCTGTTGCACGGGTTTATTTAAGCGAAGGAAAAGGTAAAATTACAATCAACGGTCGTGATTTAGAAACTTTTTTCCCTACAAAACCACTTCAGTACATTGTTAATCAACCATTAGAGTTAGTTGAAGTTGCCGGTAAATTCGACATCAAAATTAACATTTTCGGTGGTGGAGTAAAAGGACAAGCTGAAGCAGTTCGTTTAGGAATCTCAAGAGCTTTACTTGAAGTTAATCCAGAATATCGTGATGCTTTAAAGAAAGAAGGATTTTTAACAAGAGATTCACGAGTTGTAGAACGTAAAAAACCTGGTCAACCAAAAGCGCGTAAGAAATTTCAATTTAGTAAACGATAGGATAATATTCTGTTGGATAATATTCCGTTTAGTATCTAAATTGTTGAGACGTCCCACGAGGAGCTACTCAGCAATTGATTGATTAAAAGAATGTAAACGTTTAAAAATTAAGTAAATGTCAAGAACAAATTTTAATGAATTATTAGAAGCAGGTGTACATTTTGGTCACCTGAAAAGAAAGTGGAATCCAGCAATGGCTCCTTATATTTTTATGGAGCGTAACGGAATTCATATTATTGATCTTCAAAAAACAGAAGTAAAATTAAACGAAGCCTGCAATGCCTTAAAACAAATTGCGAAATCAGGCCGAAAAATTTTATTTGTTGCCACTAAAAAACAAGCCAAAGATATCGTATCTGAAAAGGTTGAAAGTACTCAAATGCCATATGTTACTGAAAGATGGCCAGGAGGTATGTTGACGAATTTCCCAACTATTCGTAGAGCTATTAAAAAAATGTCTACGATTGATAAAATGGAAACAGATGGTACTTTTAACAATCTTGCAAAAAGAGAAAAACTTCAGATTACTCGTCAAAGAGCTAAACTTGAAAAAATGTTAGGTAGTATTTCAGACATGACAAGACTACCTGCTGCAATGTTTATTGTTGACATTTCAAAAGAACATATTGCTGTTAGAGAAGCGCAGAGATTAAATATTCCACTTTTTGGAATCGTTGACACAAACTCTGATCCAAGTCCAATTGATTTTCCAATTCCTGCAAATGATGATGCATCAAAATCAATTTCTTTAATCTTAGATAAAGTTACTGAATCTATTAAAGAAGGTTTGTCAGAAAGAAAAATGGAGAAAGAAAAAGAAGCATCAGCAAAAGAGAGTAAGAAGGCCGCTAAAGCACAAAACTCTGATGCTAAAAAGACAAGCGCAAGAAAAGAAGAAACTCCTGCTGAAGAAGTAAAAACAGAAGCTAAAGAAGAAATAAAACCAGCTAAAAAATCTGTAAAGAAAGAAGAAGTAAAAGCAGAAGATAAAAAAGAAACAAAAGAATAAAGTTCAAACGTAAAAAATATATAAAATGGCTCAAATAACTGCAGCTGAAGTAAATAAGCTGAGAAAAATGACCGGTGCTGGAATGATGGACTGTAAAAAGGCATTAGTTGAAGCTGAAGGTGATTTCGATAAAGCACAACAAATCATTCGTGAAAAAGGTATGGCAATTGCTAACAAGCGTTCTGACAGAGAAGTTACTGAAGGTGTTGTTTTAGCAAAAGCTGAAGGAAATAAAGGTGCTATTATAGCATTAAATTGTGAAACTGATTTTGTTGCTAAAAACCTGGATTTTGTAAAATTAGCAGAAAACATTCTTGAAACAGCAGTTGCAAATTCTCCTGCAGATCTTGAAAGTCTTGTTAACATGGAAATTGAAGGTGTTAAGATTTCTGATAAAATTATCGAGCAAACAGGTGTTATCGGTGAGAAAATAGATCTTACATATTTCGCTAAAATTGAAGCAGGACAAGTTTCTGCATATATTCATAGTGACAAAAAATTAGCAACTCTTGTTGGTTTAAATAAAGCTGGTATTGAAGAACAAATTGGTAAAGATGTTGCAATGCAAGTTGCTGCAATGGACCCTGTTGCTGTTAATAAAGATCAGGTTTCTCCAGAAGATATCGAAAAAGAACTTGAAATTGGAAGAAATCAAGCTATCGCTGAAGGAAAACCAGAAAATTTAGTTGACAAAATTGCTCAAGGTAAATTAGGAAAATTCTTCAAAGAAAGTACTTTATTAAACCAAGCTTTTATTAAAGAAGCTAAGATGTCTGTTGAGCAGTACCTAAAACAAGCAGATAAAGATTTAACTGTTACAGAATTTAAAAGATTTTCAATTAAGCAATAATCTTTTTTATATAGAATTATCAAGGGAGTTCGTTTTGAACTCCCTTTTTTTATTTTATTTTTATCGTAAAATATAGATAAAATGAGAATAACAATACTTGAGCCAATCGGAATTACTCCTAATTCCCTATTAAAGATAAAAGCAAATTTTGAATCTTCAGGTCATGAGTTTATAACATATGATAATAGACCCGAAAACAATGCTGAAATAATAAAACTAGCACGAAATACAGATGTACTAATCCTAAGTAATCTTCCATTGTCAGAAGATGTTATAAAGCAATGTGAATGCTTAAAAATGATTTCTGTTGCATTTGCAGGCGTTGATCATATACCAATGGATTTATGCAGGGAAAAAAATATTTTGGTATCTAATGCCGCTGGATATTCAAATCATGCTGTTGCTGAATTAGTTATTGGATCGGCAATCAATCTTTACAGAAAATTGAATTGGTGCGATACTCAAACAAAGAAGTCTAATACGCGTGAAGGATTCTTAGGATCTGAATTACATGGAAAAACATTTGGAATAATTGGATTTGGAGAAATTGGTTCACAAGTAGCACATATTGCAAATGCATTTGGTTGTAAAGTTCTTGCTTTTTCAAGAACAAAAAAAGATATTGCTAACGTTGAATTTTTAGATTTAGAAACCGTGTTAGAAGAGAGTGATATTGTTTCTATTCATGTGCCATTAACTGATGAAACCAAGCATTTAATTGGTGAAAAAGAACTTCTATTACTAAAGCCATCTGCAATATTAATTAATACTGCCAGAGGTGCAATAATTGATAATGCAGCACTTGCATCTGCGTTGAAGAAAAGCCTAATTGCTGGTACTGCTGTTGATGTATATGAAAAAGAACCTCCATTGGAAAAAGGTTATACTTTATTTGATGCACCAAATACCATTTTACTTCCACATATTGGTTATGCAACTAAAGAAGCCATAGAATTACGAGGAGAAATTGTAATTAAAAATATAGAAACCTGGATTAAAGGAAATCCGCAGAATGTTATGAATTAATTTATTTTGTATGGACGATTTTGAATTATGAAGACAGTCGGTACAGCAGTGCAATAAATGTATATTAAGTACAACAAGAACAAATGTTGTTTTTGGAGAAGGTAATAGAAATGCAGATGTTATGTATGTTAATTTCTCAGGCAAAACTAATTTATTGGTTATTTATTCAAAGAATGCCAATTTTTATGTAATTTTAAAATATTCATTTCATGTATAAGATGTATAAATATAAATTTTTAATTAAATTACTTATGAGAAAAATAAGAGCTTTTCTATTAATTTTAGGACTTTCAACTTTATTTCTATTTTCATGCGACGATGAAGGCAATCCCTTTATTAACGAAGCACCTATAATTAATGAACAAATTTTTAGCATTAATGAGAATTCACCGAATGGAACAGTTGTGGATACTGTATTAGCTATTGATAACAATTCTAACCAAAATTTATCATTTAATATTGTTGAGGGAAACTCAAATGATGTTTTTAATATTAATGAAAACACAGGTATACTTTATGTAAATAACGTCAAATATCTAGATTACGAAGCTACCCCAGTATTTGAATTAACTATTGAGGTTACAGATAATTATGAAAACCCACTTTCAATATCAGGTAAAATAACAATTAATTTATTGGACATTCAGCCAACTAATTCTGGACTTGTTTCATATTATTCTTTTGAAAATGATGTTCAAGATATATTTGGCGAAAATAACGGTGATGAAAATAACGTAAGTTATATTTCGGGGTATCCAAATAAAAATAATGCTGTTACTTTTAATGGAATTGATAGTTATGTGAGTCTGCAAAACGCATTTGACCATGAGACAATGACATTAAACTTATGGTTTAATCCGCATGAAATTACAAGTGAATATGGCATTGTTTACACATCAGATAATCCAACGTTAGAATATGGCTTACACAACATTCTAGTCGTAAAAAATAATGAAGGTGTAAATCGTCTCTCCGTTAATGTTTCAGGTCAAAACTACAATGCTGATCTTGAAGAAGGAGAATGGTATAATATCGCAATAGTGCGAAATAATAAGAATTACAATTATTATTTAAATGGGGAAATTGTTCAGTCTGGTTCTTTTGAAAATTATCTTACTTCTCAGGATAGCTCCTCAAGCGCCATACTTGGATGTTTAAGAACATTAGATAATAATTATTTTAAAGGACAATTAGATGATGTAAGAATCTATAATAGGGAACTAACCAAAGCAGAAATAAAAACAATCTTTCAAGAATAATAATTGACTTTTAAAATAAAAGTACAAAAACAATCATCATGCAACATAAAGGGTGTGAATAAAAGCCGTGACTATTAACTGCCCGACTACTAATGGCATATGGGATTATTTTAAATTATGAAGGCTGTCCTACAAGGACAGCCTTCATTTTATTTATCTTAAATATATTTTAAATAATCAACATTGCATCTCCGTAAGTTCCAAATCGATATTCTTCTTTTATTGCAGCTTTATAAGCATCTAAAGTAACATCATAACCACCAAATGCACTAACCATCATAAGTAAAGTTGAATAAGGAAGATGGAAATTTGAAATCATCATGTTTGGAACTCTTACCTGATATGGTGGAAAAATGAACTTGTTTGTCCATCCATCATATGGCTTAAGATGCCCTTGTGTAGAAACCGAAGATTCAAGAGTTCTAAGAACTGTTGTTCCAACTGCTATTATATTGCTTTTGTTATCTTTTGCTTTGTTAACCTTATCAACGGCCTCTTCAGAAATATAAATTTTTTCAGAATCCATTTTGTGTTTAGTAAGATCCTCAACATCAACAGATCTAAAATTACCCAACCCAACATGTAAAGTTATCTCAGCAAAATCAACACCTTTTATTTCCAGACGCTTCATTAATTCTCTACTAAAATGCATTCCAGCTGTTGGTGCTGCCACTGCTCCTTCGTGCTTTGCATAAATTGTCTGATAACGATCTTTATCTTCTGGCTCAACTTCTCTGTTTATAAACCTTGGCAAAGGTGTTTCTCCTAATTCATACAATGTCTTTTTAAACTCTTCGTATGATCCATCATATAAAAACCTCAATGTTCGTCCTCTGGATGTTGTATTATCAATTACCTCAGCAACTAATGAATCATCTTCTCCAAAATACAGTTTATTCCCAATTCTTATTTTACGTGCAGGATCAACCAGAACATCCCAAAGTCTTTGTTCACGATTTAATTCACGTAAAAGAAATACTTCAATTTTTGCGCCTGTTTTTTCTTTATTACCATACAAACGTGCTGGAAAAACTTTAGTATTATTAAATACCAAAACATCTTTATCATTAATATAATTAACGATGTCTTTAAAAATTTTATGTTCTAGCTTCCCTGTGTCTCTATGAACGACCAACAAACGTGCTTCGTCTCTGTTTTCAGACGGAAATTTTGCAATAAGTTCTTTTGGGAGATTAAATTTAAACTGAGATAATTTCATTAATTTAAATTATTATATGGTTATACATGAATGACCTGCTTATACGCAGGAATATTGGATTTGTTACAAATTTTTTAAAACCTCTTCTATTTCCTCAATCGTTACGGAAGATTCTAATTTATAGCTTCCTATACGAGTTCTTACTAATTTTACTAAATGTGCACCAGAATCTAATTTTTTTCCTAAATCATTGGCAAGAGAACGAATATATGTTCCTTTGCTACATACTATTCTCAATGTAATACTTGGCAAATCAAAATTTACCAATTCAAGTTCAGATATTGTTATTTTATTTGCTTTAAGTTCAAGCTCTTCACCTTTTCGAGCATATTCGTAAGCTCTTTTTCCATTAATATTCTTTGCAGAATAAATAGGAGGTACTTGATCTTGTTCACCAATAAACATTTTTAATGTCTTTTTAACCAATTCTTCTTTAATATGATCGGTTGGAAAAGACTTGTCATATTCTGTTTCTAAATCATAAGAAGGAGTTGTTTTTCCAAGTTCAATTGTTGCAACATACTCTTTTTCATCAGCCATTAATTCACTAATCTTTTTTGTTGCTTTTCCTGTACACAAAATAACAAGCCCTTCTGCTAAAGGATCAAGTGTTCCTGCATGACCAACTTTGAAATTTTTTTGTTTTATATCAACAACTGAACGAAGTTTTTTCCAAATTAGATTTTTCACCTTTTTTACTACGTCGAAAGATGTCCACTCGTAAGGTTTATTAACCGGAATAATTTTACCCGCTTGAAACTCTTCTATGTTGCTAACCTCAACCTTCATCTATACAACTGAATATATTATTGCAACTACACCTACTATAAAACAATACAATGCAAAATAAACAAGCTTACTGTTTTTTACGAGTTTTATCATCCAACTACATGCTAACAATCCTGTTAAAAAGGCTGCTACAAATCCAACTGTTGTTGGAATTACCATTTCGGATGATAAAGTAAAATCGGATGACAATAAATCCTGTGCCATTTTACCCAAAATAAGTGGAACAACCATTAAAAATGAAAAGCGTGTAGCTTTTGTACGATCCATTCCAAGCAAAACAGATGTGGAAATTGTAGCTCCTGAACGTGAAATACCGGGCATTATAGCTATTGCTTGTGAAATCCCAATAATTAATGCATTAACAAATGATACTCCCTTTTTGGTCGTTTTTGCTTTATCTGCTAAAAACAATAATCCTCCCGTAACTAACAACATAAATGCAACAAGAATAATATTACCGTCGAACAGAGATTCAATTTGTTCATTAAAAACGACTCCCACAAATGCAGCAGGAATCATTGATAGAATTATTTTAACAGAAAATATGGTTTGTTCGTTCCAATTAAACTGCAATAAGCCTAAAAGAATTTCCCATATCTCTTTTCTAAATATAACTATAGTACTTAAAGCAGTTGCACCATGAAGCATAACAGTCATAAACATGCTTTCCTGAGGTAAAGCTTCATTGCTAAAAATTGCCTTAACCAATTCCAAATGTCCACTGCTACTAACAGGCAAAAACTCTGTAAGACCTTGAATAATTCCAAGGACTAGGGCTTCAATCCAATCCATAATATATTTATAAAATGCTTATTCTTCCGTTTCTTTAGGTTTTTTCATTATTGCATAAATTTCAAAAATGAAACCTGCTAAAACGATAATCGGTGCAAGAGTAATTCGTCTGAAACTAAATATTTCCTCGTTAAATTCATTTGGACTTTCGGCCTTCCCTCCAATCATTAAAAGAAAACCAAATACTATAATGGCAAAACCAATTACTAAAAGAATATAATTTTCTCTTGCAAGAGCAAATTCAATCTTCTTTTCTTCTGGCTTATTCTTCTTAGACATTTTCAAATTATTTTAATTAATAATACAATTTATCCACTTTCATTCTCAAATACTTGGATACAGCAAAAAATGTTAAAATCCAGTTAATTATAATGCCAAATATCAATACACTCAAAAATAACATTCCTATAATTTCCACATCTTGAAAGCTTATAATTTCCTTGAACTCTTTTTGTGCAGCATACACTATGCCTGTTAAAAATCCCATTGCAAGTATTGCAGCAATAATTCCATTTCCTGCGCTTTTATATAAAAACGGTCTTCGGATAAATCCTCGTGTTGCTCCAACAAGCAGCATAGTATTTATTAAAAATCGCTTTGAATATACTGAAAGCCTAATTGTGCTGTTTATTAAAGTTATTGCTACCAAAAATAATAAGCCGCTAAATATTAAAATAATTAGACTAATCTTTCTTATATTTTCGTTAACGAGGCTAATCAATGATTTCTGGTAAAAAACTTCTTTTATCTGCTCGTATTGCTTAAACTCTTTTTCAATAACCTCAATGCTATCCTGATTTGCATATTCTGCATGCATATGAACTTCGATAGAAGCTAATAATGGATTGAACCCAAGAAATTCTACAAAATCCTCACCCAACTCTTTCTTCAACTCTTCGGCTGCCTCTTCTTTTGTAATATACTTCGTTGATTTCACGTATTCAGCTGCGTCAAGGCTTTTTTGTAATAAAATAACATCAACTTCTTTCACATTTTCCTTTAAAATAACAGAGAAACCTATGTTTTCTTTTACATATTCTGATAAGCGTTGTGCATTTAATACCAAAATACCCATAAGCCCTAAAAGAAAAAGCACTAAAGAAATACTAATTACAGAAGTAAAGTAAGAACTTCTTAATCTGCGCTTTGTGCTATTTGTTTCTTTTTTACCCATTCCTTTTTAAATAATCGTGCAAAGATACAAATAAATATGTTATTGAACGACCTTAATATATCTGAATAACAAACTGTTTATTTGCTGTTTTTATTATAAAAAATTACAAGCTCCCTTCCAAAAACCAAAACTAAAAATACCAATAAAATAATTGAGCCAGCTAAAGAAACCTTATTTCCCATTTTATATGAATCAGGTTCAAATTTAAACTCAATAGTATGATTACCCTCTGGAACAACCATTGATCTTAAAACATAATTAACTCTAAAATGATCTGCCACATTTCCATCAATATATACATTCCATCCTTTAGAATAATATATCTCGGAAAAAACAGCGAGCTTTTCATTTGCACAATTTGCAAAATATGTTAGGTGATTTGGTTTATACTCTTTAAGTTCAATGAAGGATGCTGTATCCGTAATAAAATTCTTGCCTTGTACAAATTCTTCAAAACGTTGATCTACAACAGCTTCTCGAGAAGGATCAAACTCACTTAAAGCTTGAATTTCTGCATCTGCATCTGGAACAATTCTATAATCCTCAACAAACCATGCATTTCCTAATGCTTCCTGATTATATTGTGCAACAGGCTGCCTGTTGTTATCAGGAACAATAAAATATTTTGTATTTAACATATTTAATACATCCATATTATTTTTCGAGATTTGATGCTCTATCAACTCCTGATATCTTCTCATCTTAGCACCGTGATATCCACCTATTGATTTATGAAAATATGAAGTGCTGGCATCATTAAAAGGATCAACAGTAAGGTTTAGAACCCGGAAGTTTGGATCTCTATCCTGCAAAATTCTTTGATTTGCCTGAGACATTTTGAAAGGTTCTTTTGCTTCCCTTTTTGTAACAAAATTATCATTGTTTAAATATCTGCGATCAATTGCCCACATATCAACCAATATTAAAACTATTAATGCTGCAAATGCGTAATTCTTTTTTAACTTGTTCTTTAAAAATGCATAAACTACTATTGCCGAAAGCAATATAAACATGAATGATCTAAATGCATCTTTTCGTAACAACATTTTTCGATCTTCTCTTAAGGCATCAACTAATGCTTGTCCGCCCTGTGCAATATATCCCTGATCAGAATTTGCAGCAAAATCAAAAAACAAACCCGGAAGTAAGGCGAAAAATAAGGCGATTCCTCCAACAATGTAAAATGAGTTTTTGAATGCTTTTTCAAGTTTAATCTGGTCTTCGCCATTCTCAAATACTTTTTTCAGTGCAATAATTGCCATTAAAGGAACTGTAAATTGAGCAATAACAAGAGTCATAGCAACAACTCTAAACTTGTTATATCCAGGGAAATAATCGAGAAATAAATTTGTAAAGAAAGGGAAATTATGACCCCAGGATAACATAACAGACAAAACAGTTGCAAATATTAACCACCATTTAATTTTAGGATCAACAATAAAAATTCCAAAAACAAAGAAAAACATTATTATGGCTCCGAAATATACGGGCCCTGATGTACCTGGCTGATCGCCCCAATATAAAGGCAATTGCTTAATTACCTGCGATGCATATTTTTCACCCTGTAATTTTTTAAAAAACTCAAATGAAGCAGAATTTTCTCCTACAGGCCCCGCGCTTGCTCCTCCGTTAAAATTCGGAATTAATAATGTTAAAGTCTCATCAATACCATAGCTCCATGCAGTTGCATAATCTTTATCTAGCCCAGATGTTTTATTGCTCTCATTGTGTGTTAACTCTGATTTCCCACGAATGGAGTACTTACCATATTCAAGTGTTGGTATTATCTTTGAGGAATTTGAAGCTAAAGCAAGCATCGCCACAATTATTAGTATTCCTGTTGCTTTCAAAAAATTTACCCATTTTCTTTCCTTAACTACGTATACAAACTCTACCAAACCAAATATCAAAACAATTATAAGAGTATAATATGTGATTTGGAGGTGATTTGATAAAAGCTGCAGTGCAAGAAATAAAGATGCAACTGCAGAACCCAACAATAATTTTCCGCGATAAGCTTGATATATTCCAGCAATAATAGGCGACATATAAGCAATAGCAAAAACTTTAGTGTTATGTCCGGCCGATATTATTATAAAAAAGTAGGACGAAAACGTAAATGCAATTGCACCTGCTAAGCTTAACCATGGATTAACTCCAAATATTAGTAAGGAAAAATAGAATCCAAGTAAACACAGAAACACTTGAGATGCAGGCCTTTCAAATGTTTTTAAAAAATTGTCAATATGCTTAATTAAATTGCTTTTTGATTGTACAGAAATCAAATAAGCAGGCATACCACCAAACATACTATTAGTCCACAACGCCTCCTCTCCAGTAGCTTTTCTATAATCAACAATTTCCTTTGACATGCCTAAAAATGTTGTTTTATCGTGCTGCCGAATAACTTTTCCTTCAAGCAATGGGCTGAAATATATAAATGATATTGCTATAAAAATTAGTATGGCAATAAGATGTGGTAATATTTTATTTATGAGTTGCTTATTCATAATAGTTATTATTAGTATTTTAAATCAAAATGTAAACTTTAAAAATAATATAAATATTGTAATATCCTTAAATTTATTTAATTTGAATCATTTCATACTTATTCTTAGTATTTTTGGCATTTAAACTGGGAAAATGAAAAATATTGGAGTTGTGGTAGATAATGAGTTTAACAATGATGTCAGAGTTGTTAATGAATGTAGGATTTTGTTAAAAAATGGATTCAATGTTTTTATTCTTTGTTTTAATTACGGTAAATATTATAATCATGAAACAGTTTTTGGTTGTGAAGTATCAAGAATCCCAATAAACTTGAAGATCCGCAATATCTTGTTCGCATTTAATAACTCCGTTGAGTTGTATAACCTTTTCTGGAAATATCATATTAAAAAATTTATTAAAAAGTTCGATATTGATGTATTGCATGTTCACGACTTATATATGTCGAAGGCTGCTTTTTATGCTACAAAAAAATCTACAATTAACTTTATTCTTGATTTACATGAAAATTATCCGGCAGCAGTAAAAGGTTATAGATGGATGTATAAGTTTCCGTTCAGTCATCTTATAAATGCTTCAAAATGGGAAAAGCTGGAGCAAAAATATTTAAGGTATACTCAAAAAATTATTGTTTTAAGCGAAACCTTCAGGGATAATCTGATGAATAAGTACACGTTCCTTAATCTTGACAAATTAATTATATATCCTAATGTTCCGGATTTAAATAAACTAACGAAATATAAAATTGATAATTCTATACTTCCTGAAAACAATAATTTTATTTTATTTTATTTTGGCGTTATATCAGAAAGGAGAGGGATTTATACTGTAATTAATTCACTTAAAGAATTAAAACTTAAATTACCAAACCTTAAACTTCTTTTAATCGGCCCTGTAGATAAAGCTGAACGCTTAAAGTTTAACAAAGCTATTAACGATTCTGAAATAAAAGATATGATAATTTATTATCCTTGGCAAGATATAAGTCTTCTTCCTTCATATATTAAAATAAGTGATGTCTGTTTATCCCCTATTATAAAGAATGATCAGCACGAATCAGGAGTTGCAAACAAAATTTTTCAGTACATGTTGTTTGAAAGGCCCTTAATAGTTTCTGATTGCAAACCACAGGAAAAAATAATAAATGGAGAAAACTGTGGCTTGTTATTTAAAAGTAATAACTCAAACGATCTTTCAGAAAAGATTTTAAAGTTATATAAAGATAAAAATCTTAGAAAGGAAATGGGAATTAATGGGCGAAATGCGGTAGAAAATAAGTACAATACACAAATTGCAGGAAAGAATTTAGTTAATTTGTATAGAAATTTATAGCAAATGACTTTAAAAAATTACTTTGATTTTAATATTGACGACTTATACTGGTTACTTAAGGCCGGAAAATCAAAAAAAAGGCTTTCTGCTTCTGAATTAAAATCAGGTCTTAATAAATATATTAAATCTCCTGTTTTTTTCCTTTCGACAGGAAGGTGCGGAACAAAATGGTTTTCGGATCTTTTAAGTACAAATAAATCATTAATGGTTTTACATAGTCCAAAACCTACATTCGCTAATCAAAATAAATTAGTATATGAGACCCTTAATAAGGGTGATGTTTGTGGTTCTGAAAAAAATCTTGTAAAGGAAATCTATCTTTCGGGAAGAGAGCAATATTTAAGGTATTCCTATAAAACCAAGAAAAAAATCATTGAAACAAATAATTATATTAGTTTTTTTGCTCCTATTCTAATTGAATTATTTCCTGATGCCAAATTCGTGCACTTGTACAGACATCCGGGAGAGTTTGTCCGTTCAGGCATAAGGAGGAATTATTATACTAAAAACAATCCTGATAATATAAAAAGAATTACACCTACTGATAAAGAACAATTAAAAGACTGGGGTAAATTGAGCCAACTGGAAAAAACATCATGGTTATGGAATGAAACAAATTTTTTTATTGAAAATTTTAAAAAAGAATATCGGGCAAATTGTTATAATTTCAACTTTAATGAATTAAATCCGGATAATGTTATTTCTCTAATGGAATTTATGGATATCAGTATTTCGGAATCTAATATTAAAAAAGCAATAAATAAAAAATCCAATGTCCAAATTACAGGCTCTTTTGCTGAATATAAAGAATGGGATTCTGATCAAAAAAACGCCTTGAAGGGAATATGTAACAATTTATCCGAAAAATACAATTATACTATTTAATGAATCCCCAAATAGCAAAGGCATACAATCAGCTTGAAGAATGGATTGAAAAAAACGGTCCGTCAAGTTATGATGTTTCAGATATTAAAGCTTTACGTTTTTTTATTTTTATTAAAAATTTAAGCCGCAAATCAAAATTAGCAAAAATTTTAACTGCACCTTTAGTTTTTTTAAGTGATAATTACTCAAATATACTTCGAAAATTTTTCGTTGTAAGAAAAAATATTTTTCCACAAGGACAAGCTATTATTGCAAGAGCGTATTTTGGTAAATACAAGATTACAAAAGATAAAAGCTATCTTGAGAAAGCAATTGCTATTCTTGAGTGGTTAAAAGAAAATACATCTGTTGGTTACAATAAATACTGCTGGGGGCAACCTTATGACTGGTATTCAAGAAAATTATTTCCTGCAAATGTGCCAAGAGCAACAGTTACCTCACAAGTTGCCAATGCTTTCCTTGACGCATATGAAATATTGCATGATAAAAAATACCTTGATGTTGCAGAAAGCTCATGTAATTTTTTTATTGAGGATCTGAATTGGGAAAAAGATATTGACGGATTCATTTGTTTTAGTTATACAACCGTAGACAACTATCATATCCATAATGCTAGTATGCTTGCAGCTGCAGTTCTAATCAGGACATGGAAATATTCAAGTGTTGAAAGATTTAAAGAATATGGATTGAGTGCCATGAATTTCACAATAAAACATCAGAATGAAAATGGCTCGTGGTATTATTGGGCTCCACCGGACAAAATTATTGGCAAAATTGATAATTATCATACAGGTTTTGTTCTGGAGTCTCTTGAAGAAATTAAGAAATATCTGGGGACAGAATTTAATGGTGAAAAAGCTCTTAAAATAGGACTCAGGTATTACCTTGATAATTTCTTTGAAAACGGAATATTACCAAAGATAACTTTCAAATCTGTTTATCCAATTGATATACAAAGCTGTGCTCAAGCAATTATTACTTTGGGAGAAATTAAACAACGGCTTCCTGAATTATCAGAGAAAGTAGAAAAAATAGCCATTTGGACAATTAATAATATGATGGATAAAAAAGGTTATTTTTATTACCGAAAATATAAAAACGGAAGAATTGATAAAACTCCGTATATTCGTTGGTCAGAATCATGGATGCTAAGAGCATTAACATTCTTATTACAGGAAAAATAATATTAAATGATAATTTCAAGTTTTAGATATATACGAAGAAGAATTCAGTTGTTAAGAAAAGTTGCCAAGCTGGATATTGAAAATGCTGGTATTGATGAAGACATACCTTTTGTTAAATTAATAAATGGTCCGGTTTTTTATGGTTTACTTTCCTGGCCTAAGCTTAGAAAATATTATAATTTGCTTCCTTTAAAAACAAAGGCTGTTTTACCTTTTGAATGTTTTCTTATAGCTAATGATATTGTTATTAGATACTTTGAGGGAGGATTGCAATTGGGGGGGCCGGCAAAAGAGCTCTTTTACTCAGCTAAAACCGAAGATTATGTTGCTGAAATGGGAGCTTATATGGGTTATTACACAATTTATCTTTCTGAAAAAGTAGGTCCTAACGGTAAAGTAATCGCAATTGAACCAATGCCTGACAATCTGAAAATACTGAAAAAAAACATTGAAAAGAACAATCTTACAAACGTAAATATCATTCCTAAAGGAGTCTGGAAAGAAATAGATGAAATAATATTCCAGCGAAAAAAAGGAGATCATCAGTCTGGTAGTATAGAATTAGATTATGCAGATAAAGATTCCTTAAAAATTCCGGTTAACTCACTTGATAATATTTTGAAGGAACAAAATATTTCCCGCATAAATTTTATGCTAATTCAGCTAAATGGTGTTGAAATTGAAGCTTTAGAAGGATTAAATACTATTAAACCTGAGAACATGGCTATTGCAGCACGCTATGATAAAGATAAAAAGTCTGCTGTTTCTGAAATATCAGATATTCTTAAAGCCAGAAACTATAATTGTAATATTGTTAAACGCGATTTTATTTTTGCCAAACTGAATAAATAAATCCGGTATGCAAAATTTTAAAATTACTATTATTGGAAATTCGGTTGCACTAAGGACAAGGCCTCCTGGGCAAAGTCCTGAAAACAAAAATTATGGTAAATTACTCGAAGAAGACCTTTGTCAAAAAGTTCTGGATAAGAATTTTATTGTAAATAACAAAGCTACAGGCGCATATACAGTTTATAATGTTATAACAAAAATTGATGATTTCATTAATACATTTCCCGATTATTATATTATTAATATAGGTGTAGTTGATGCTTCAACAAGAGAAATTCCTCTTTGGTTCTATAGGTTAGCAAGTAGTAAAAAAGATGGTTTCATATTCAGAATCATTTCATTTATTTACCGCGGAATAATTATTAAAGCCCGACCTGCATTAGTGAGACTTAGAGGAAAAAGCTCTTGGATTTCTTCAAAAAAATACCGAAAATATTATTCCTTCTTAATTAAAACATTGCTTAAAGAAACAAACGCAAAAATCATAATACTTCCTATAAATCAGGCAAATAAAAGAGTTGAAAAAGAACTGCCGGGCTCATTAAAAAAGCATACGATTTATAACAAAATAATGAACGATATTTCGCAAGAATTTTCTCTATATTTTGCAGATCTTGAATTTTTAAATTCAGACGAACATTACCCTGATGGTGTTCATTATTCATTATCAGGTCATAAAATTGTTGCACAAGAGCTTAGTAAAATTATTTTAAAGGAAATTAATTGATGGAAGGATTTCTCAGTAATAACCAGATTGAATACGTCCTTTATCATTTAAACCTTTCAGTTGAATTAAATGAGGTAATAAGGCAATACTTCCTTTTTAATAAAAAAAATAATACACCAGAGAATAAGGCAAATAAGATTATTTTCAACCTTTCTTCTTCCTCAATTGAATATGATAAAATAATAAGTATAAAAAATATTCCAATTCTGTTTCCATTATCAAAAAATGAAAATTTTTATTCATTCAAAGGCGACAACCTCATTTTTCATCATGATATTTTAAAATCCTGTTTTTATTTATTGTCAGGATATCAAGAATATAACAGTTCTTCTAAAGACAGTTTTGGGAGATTCCCTTATGAGAACTCCATTCAAAAAAAGTTGTCAATAATTGAAAAACCAATTGTTAATTATTATTTTGAAATTATTATAGAAGCAATTACTCTTTTTCTAAATAAAAGAAGTATAGAGGTAAAACAAAGAAAAATATTCAGCAATTTTGGTTTTTTTCTTACTCACGATATTGATAATGTTGATTTCTATACTTTTAATCGTTTCTTATATAAAATTAAAGAATTAACAGGTTTTGCTAAAAGCTATTATTCGTTTAAAACAAATATCAAGCATCTATTTAAAACATTTTTTGAATTATTAAAATTCTCTAGAAAACAAAATCCTGTATGGAATTTTAATTATTTAAGAAACATTGAAAAACAAAATGGATTTCGGTCAGCATTTTATTTTTTAGAAAAGGACAAAAAAAATCACGATTCCGATTACAGGTTCTCTGAAAATAGAATTAAACAGTTATTCAGTTATATATTAAGTGAAAATTGTGAGGTTGGCTTGCACGGAACTACAGGATCCATCGTAAATGAAAAAATTTTTAATCAAACTCTTAGAAATTTAAATGCAAATGCCCCTGAAAAAGTATACGGAATAAGACAACACAGGCTTTTATATAAAATGCCTCAAACTACTCTGATACATGAAAAGGCGGGGTTAATATATGATACTACCTTGTGTTTTGCAGAACATGAGGGATTTAGAAATTCGTTTTGTTTGCCTTTTAAATTATTTGATTTTGAACATGACAGGATGATTAATATCTGGGAAATCCCGCTTAATGTAATGGATGTAACACTGTTTCATTATCGAAAACTAAATAGCAGCAACGCAATGCCAGTTATTATAAATTTAGTTAGCGAAATCAAAAAATTTAATGGCATTTTTACTTTATTATGGCATAATGATTTTTTTGATGAAGATCGGTATCCAGGATTGACCAAATTTTATGAAAATCTTTTAAATTATATTAAAGAAGAAAATCCTGAAAACAATTTAGGTTTTGAAATAGTGCATAAATGCTCGGAAAGTTAAAACATACAGCCAAACAGACTTTAATATACAGTTTGGGGAATATTAGTTCAAAGCTAATTGGATTTATTCTGTTGCCATTATATACGGGATATTTACAAACAGAAGAATATGGAATTTTTGCCATTTTGGAAGTTACCAGTACTATTATAGTCGCTGTTTTTAGTTTTAAGCTGTCGACGGCAATGTTACGATGGTGTTCTTCAGAAAATTCCAACAGTAAAGTAAAATCAATTCTTTTTACAACATATAGTAGTGCCTTTCTCATAATTGCTTTATTAAATCTGGGTTTGCAACCATTTAGGGAATCATTTTCAAATTTATTTTTTAGCACCAATATATATAGCCAATATTTTCTAATTCTTTTTTTATCGGTTTCGTTTGAAATTCTGAATCTGTTTTCATTTGACCTTCTGCGCTTAAAAGAAAAATCCAGTTTTTATATCACAGTATCAATTTTAAGAATAACTACTATCCTTGTTTTAAATATCTATTTTGTAAAATATGCAGGTCTGGGAGTTAAAGGAATTATTCTTAGTCAGTTAATTGGAAATATTATGGTATTTATTGTTACCATTCCTTTTCTATTAAAAAACATGATCCTTCAATTCAACTTCTTAGAATTAAAGAAAATGCTTCAATACGGAATCCCTCTTATTTTTTCGACAATTTCTATGATGATGATTACAATGGGAGATCGCTATATTATTAAGTACTTTCTGAATTACTCTGAAGTAGGAATCTATTCGTTAGGTTACAAAATAGCAAGTGTTACCAATGTTTTGATAATTCAATCATTTCAAACCGGATTTTTGCCTATCGCATATAAAAATTTCGATAAGCCCGATGCACAAAGATTCTTCTCGAAAATACTGACTTATTACACTTTTGTTTTAGTTCTGGCAAGTCTGGGTATATCATTATTTTCTAATGAAGTTATTGAGTTGTTTTCAAAAAATTCAGATTATAATATTGCTTATACTATTGTTCCTTTCATTTCTCTTGCCTTTATTTTTAAAGGAGTTCAATATGTATATTCATTAGGTTTACATTTTGCTAAAAAAACTAAATACAATGCATACATAGTTCTTTGTGCTGCAATAATAAACTTCATAATAAATATTCTATTAATTCCGCGTTATGGTATTTATGGGGCAGCAGTAGCAACAATTATTTCCTGGATTCTTATGTCTACAGCATTTTATAAAATCTCATATAAATATTATAAAGTTAAATATGAAATTAAAAAAGTAATTCTTCTAATATCAACAGGTGTCATACTTTATGTTGTTTCTTTATTATTTAACGATTTCCCTTTTTATACTAAAATAATCTTCAAATCTATCTTAATCTTTATATTTCCGCTTTTAATGTGGATATTTAATTTTTATGAAAAAAGCGAACTTGAAATAATAAAAGGTTTTTTTAAGAAAGTATTTTCAAAATAAAATTTAAGTAAATATTAAAATCCCCTATTTATTGAAAATTTCATATCAACTTGATTATCTTTGTTAAATA
>DAOUTQ010000231.1 GCA_030668615.1 Bacteroidales bacterium
AAAAGTTAATAGATATCAACTTTAATCAAATTAAGAAGGATAAATATAATTTAGGATTGTCGATGGTTTTAGGTGGTTGTGGAGCAAGTCTCGAAGAATTAACATTAATGTTTTCAGCTTTTGCAAATGAAGGTGTTTATCAGAAGCCAATTTTTACATTGGAGTCTACTTCTTCAATAGAAAAGGAGCTTTTATCGAAAGAAGCAACTTTTATGATTACAGAAATTTTAACTCAACTTACCAGACCAGATCTTCCATTGGATTGGGCTAATAGTCAGCATATGCCAAAAATTGGTTGGAAAACTGGAACATCATACGGAAGGAGAGATGCATGGAGTATCGGTTATAATAAAAAATATACAGTAGGAACCTGGGTTGGGAACTTTTCTGGAGAAGGAGTTCCCGAACTGAGCGGAGCAGAAAAAGCATCTCCATTATTATTTAAGGTTTTTAATGCTATTGATTATAATTCAGAAGATGAGTGGTTTCATATGCCTAAGAATTTAAGCTTTAGAGCTGTTTGTCCAGAATCAGGATTGATTCCTTCAGATCATTGTGAAAGTGATATAATCGATTATTTTATTCCTGGAGTTTCATCAATGAAAACTTGTGAGCATATTAAATTAGTTTCTATTTCAGCAGATTCGTCTATTTCATATTGTACATCGTGTAAACCAAAAACTGGTTATATTGAAGCTGAGTTCCCAAACTTATCGGCAGAAATGATAACTTACTATGAAACCAATAATGTAAAGTATTTAAAAATTCCTCCACATAATAGCGAGTGTGAAAGATTGATTTCGGGAGATGCTCCTGTTATTACTTCGCCTATAAATGAAAATGAATATTATGTTGATACTAAAGACGAAATGGAAGTTATGTTAAGTTGTCATGCAGCAAATGATGTTGAGAAAATATATTGGTATATAAACGACAAATTCTTTAAGGCAGTTAATCCAGCTGAGAAAATATTTTTTGAACCAATGGAAGGAAAAGTAAAAATCTCTTGTTCTGATGATAAAGGGAGAAATACAAATATCAATATTTATGTAAAGTATGTTTCGTTTTAGATCTCTATTTTGATAATCTCTCCATATTCAACCTGAGTTTTAAAAGCATCTTTTAAATCTTTGTTTGTAATATTTAAAATAATACTACGAATACTTCCTCCATGAGCTATAATGGCAATATTTTCATGATTATTTTTCTTTAAATCTTCAATAAAACTTCCAACTCTTTTATGTAAATCAAGAAAAGATTCTCCGTTCGTGCATTGAGTTTCAATATAATCATTCATCCATTTTTGATATTCCGAATCGGTAATAGTATCCCATTCTTGCATTTCCCAATCGCCAAAATTGAGTTCCATTAAACGATCATCAAACTCGATTACATTATTAAATAAATATTCTGAAAGCTTTTTACATCTTTTTAAGGGACTTGAATAGATTTTGTCGAAATGCTTTGATCCAATTTGTTTTTTTATTGATTCTGCTTCAGATAAAAATGTTTCAGCTACATCAACATCAGTTTGACCATAACAAACTCTTGGTTCTACATCAACTTTTGTGTGCCTTATTAAAAAGAGATCCATTAAATAAAATTACTTATAATGATAAATGTTAAATAAAATACAATTTCAGAAATTTGCTGAGTTGCACCCAGTCCGTCGCCTGTAAATCCCCCAATCCATTTCTCGAAATAACGTTTCAGAAAATATATGATTGGAACAATTGTAATAAGTATTAATAAATACCAATACGAATAGTTTATAGACAAAAGAAATAGGGGAGTTGTACCAAATATAAAAGCGATCAAGTTATCTGTAGCTGATAAACTTTTCCCAACTGGTTTCGATTTGCTTTTTGCATCGTCACGAGCGTATTTTGAAAAAAAGATCATGCCCGTTGCAGAATATCTACTCAGGGCATGACCTGCAAACAAAACAAATGGGATTTGTTCAACTGTAACGCTAGTTAAACAAAAATATTTTGTAAAAAGAATAAGAATTAAGCCTACAGTACCGTAAGTTCCAATTCTTGAATCTTTCATTATTTCAAGAATCTTTTCTTTTGTCCATCCGCCTCCAAAGGCATCACATGAATCGGCTAAACCATCTTCGTGAAAAGCTCCGGTTAAAAGAATTGTACTAACCATGCTTAGTATTACTGAAATCGATATTGGAAATATGAACTGACTGGCATAAAAAATAAGAGCGCCAAAACCACCAACAATCCAGCCAATAAAAGGAAAATATTTTGTGCTTTTATTTAATAGTTCTTCTGAAAAGGAAATGTTTTTAGTAACAGGTATCCTTGTATAAAACATTATTGCAGTTAAAAATAATTTCCATTGTTTCATAATTTCTTTGGTAATTAGTATCAAGATTTTAGTATCGAGATTTTAAAAATGTAATTATTTCTTTATTAATAAATTATTTTATTGCTAAAATTATTTTAAATCTATATAATATTTGGTAATTATTTTTGTCTTGTGTCTTGAATCTTAAATCTCAATACTCTTTTACACTTTATTTGTTACGCCTGCATCTTCAAAACTTGCCATTTCGTTTAGGAAATTTACTGCTGACTCGATAATAGGATATGCTACTGCAGCTCCAGTCCCTTCACCTAATCGCATTTCTAAATTAAGAATTGGTTTTACACTTAAATATTTCAGCATTTTAATATGACCTTGCTCATTTGATGTATGAGTAAATATACAATTCTTTAATATTTCAGGATTTATTTTATGTGCAACCAATAACGCAGAAGTTACAATAAATCCATCAACCATAATTGTCATTCCTAATTCTTCTGCTTTTAAGAATGCGCCTGTCATCATAGCAATTTCAAAACCTCCAAAAGTGGCTAATAAATTGATAGAATCACCATTTAA
>DAOUTQ010000109.1 GCA_030668615.1 Bacteroidales bacterium
AGCATCCCTAATTCAGCTCCGACATCCAGTATGCTGCCTTCTCTCGATATACCTTTTCCGTACATAATATCAAATTCTGCTTTTTTAAATGGCGGAGCAAGTTTGTTCTTAACTATTTTAACTCTGGTTCTATTTCCATTAATATCTTCACCATCTTTAATTTGTCCAATTCTTCTGATATCAATTCGTACTGAAGCATAAAATTTTAGCGCATTTCCTCCGGTAGTTGTTTCAGGATTACCGAACATAACACCAATTTTCTCGCGTAACTGATTAATGAAAATAATACAGGTATTTGTTTTGCTAATATTTGCTGTTAACTTCCTTAATGCTTGTGACATAAGTCGGGCTTGTAATCCCATACGTGAGTCGCCCATTTCACCTTCAATTTCAGCTTTAGGTGTAAGTGCAGCAACTGAGTCAATAACAACAATATCAATTGCTCCTGAACGAATTAGGTGATCAGCAATTTCAAGTGCCTGTTCTCCGTTATCAGGTTGCGAGATAAGCAGGTTTTCTACATCAACACCCAAATTTTCGGCATAAAATCGGTCAAAAGCATGTTCAGCATCAATAATTGCAGCAATTCCACCTTTTTTCTGAGCTTCAGCAATTGCATGTATTGCCAATGTAGTTTTACCCGACGATTCAGGACCATATATCTCAATAACTCTTCCTCGAGGAAATCCACCAATTCCAAGTGCCAAATCCAGTGCAATAGAACCTGAAGAAATTGAAGGTACATCAATTATTGCTTTATCGCCCATTTTCATAATAGCACCTTTACCGTAATCTTTATCAATTTTATCTAGGGTAAGCTGCAATGCTTTTAGCTTTTCTTTATTGATATTTTCTTTGTTGGTATTATCTTTTTTTTCTTTATCCATGATTATATATTTTATCTTTTTAGAATTTTAGTTCTTGAAATATCTGATTCGTATGATCTTTTGTTTTTACTTTTTCAAAAATCTTTTCAATTTCTTGATTTTCATTAATTATGAATGTTTTTCGTAATACACCATCATATGTTCTACCATATAGTTTCTTTTCTCCCCATGCATTGTATAGTTTTAGAATTTCCTTGTCGGGATCAGAAATAAGCTTGAAAGGTAAGTCGTATTTTTCAATAAATTTCAAGTGAGAAGTTTCTTTGTAAGGACTAACTCCAATAACATCTAATCCTTTTTCTAAAATGTCAGAATAATTGTCTCTTAAATTACATGCTTCTGCTGTACATCCTGGAGTATTATCTTTAGGATAAAAATAAAGAATCACTTTTTTTCCTTTATACTGATCCAGTGAAACTATATCTCCGTTTTGGTCTGTTCCTTTAAAGTTAGGAGCTATGTTGCCTTCTTTGAGAATTGTCATAATAAATTTTTATTGGGTCTATAAAATTAAAAAATATCATTGATAAGACAGAATTTGTGGTTTAATGTTTATAAATCTTTATTAACAAAATTGCAGACAGTTAATTTACAGAATATTAAAAAAATGCAAAAGATATTTCTAATTTACTTTCACCTCAGTTTAAGGTATATTAAATTTGTATAACAATTAAAAAAGCAATACAAGAATATGCTAAAATTTAAGTTTGTTTTATTGATTTTCTTTAGCCTGTTATTTATACCTGATGTTTATCCACAAACGGAAAATCAAGATTTTATAGAACTGAAAACTGCATATCAGAATTTCTTGCAGAAGAATTATAAAGATTCATATTCATATTATAAAAAGAAGTTGGATGCTTTCCCAAATGATGGGGGATATAATTATTACAGTGGAGTATGTTTGTTAAATATTGAAAAGAATCCGGAAAGGGCATTAAACTATTTGCAGTATGCTGCTGAGAATGATGTTATAAACGATGTGTATTTTTATCTTGGAGTTGCATATTTAAGAAATTATCAGTTTCAGGAAGCTCTTGAGAATTTTCAAAAATTTGAAGTAAAAGCAAGTCCAAAACAAAAACACCAATTGGAGCTGGATAATTATATTTCAAAAGCCTTAAATGGGATTTATCTTGTTAAATATGCAAGAATTCCTTTGGTTTATGCAAAAATTAAATCAACAGAAGAGGATTTCTATACAGAATATAACACTAGTGATTCCGAGGGAAAATTCATAAACACAAAAGCTTCTTTCAATACTAATGATTCTATAGCTGAAAATACCATCGTATTTGTGCCAGAATATTCTGGCTCAGAAGAGATTATTTATTTCTCTGCAAAAAATAATGAGCGCGGCGATTATGATATTTACAGAATTGTGCGTTACAGCGATTCTTTATATAGCGAACCTGAGAATCTTGGCAAAGTAATAAATACTCCTTTTGATGAGAACTACCCATTTTTACATTCCGATGGTGTAAGCTTATATTTTGCTTCGAAAGGTCATTATAGTATGGGTGGTTATGATTTATATAAAAGTAAGTGGAGTTGGGAGAATCAGGAGTGGACTGAACCTGAAAATCTTGATTTCCCAATTAATTCACCTTATAATGATATTCTTTTTGTTCCATCGCCTGATAAAAAAACTGCTTTTTTTACTACAGATAGAGATTATAATAATTCAGGTTACACCGTTTGTAAAATTAAACTTAACAACTCAAAACCATTTATTGAATTAGAAAATCACAAATCAATTTTAAAATATGCTAATCTTGAAGCATTTGAGAATAAACAAAAGGAAATATATAAACCCACTGGATCTGAAATTGTAAAATTACAAGAACAAGAAAAGCTTTTGCATAAAACAGAATATGATAGTTTGTTAAAAAAGGCAGCAAGCTTACAGTTTAGTGCTGATTCCTTAAAATGGATTTTGGATGATAAAAGATCAGATTTGGATAAAATTGAAAGCGAGCAAAAGAAAAATGAATTGATCAATTCAATTATTGAACTCGAAAAAGAAATTTATCAGATTCAAAAAGAAGCAGATAAATGCTATGATAATGTGAGGCAAATTGAACAGTTGAACTTGGCTGATAATAAAACTATTTATGAATCTTCTCAAAAAAATAAGCCCAACATCGATACAAAAGATATAACTATTGAGAATATCTCAAAGGGGAAGAATTATATTGAACCTGTTGATTCAGGAATGAGAAGATCGATATTAAAACCGGTAGAGATATTTGTTGATAGTAATGAATTGGTTAGAAAAGCAGCTGGTTTGAGAGTGAAGCAACCATCTATTTATAATGAGTTAAATCCGATTCCTGTAAATAAAGCCTTGCCTAATGGCGTAATTTATATGATACAGTTAGGAGCATTTAGTTCTGAAAAAAAGCCAGAAGTATTTAAAGGACTTGAGCCTCTTTACTGCTTACTTAAGGAAGGTAGTGCAATAAGAAAGTATATGGCTGGATATTTCCTGGAATTAAGTAAAGCAGAAGAAAAAATTTCAGTTGTAAAAAGATTAGGTTTTAAGGATGCTTATATCGTGGCATTTAATAAAGGGAAAATAATTCCGGTAAAAAATGCTGTTAAAATTGAATCGGATAAAATAGAATTACATATATCAGACACAGGTAAAAGTGATGATAAGGCATTTTCAAATGAGTCTGATTTATCAATAAGCTTTATTGTAAAAGTTGAAATAGATAAAACAGATACAATATTTATTGATAAGCTTAATGAATTAGTTTCAGATGAAAAAGAAATAATTATTGAAGAGAGAGATAATAGTAATGTTTATTACATTAAATTATTTACAAGGTTTGAAGATGCCGATAAAGTAAAAAAGAAAACAGAAGTAATAACAAATAATAATATTGAGATTCAGGCGTTCTTTGCTAAAATTAAGATGCCTTTAGAGCAAGCCAGAAAAATCACTAAATAACATAAAAAAATTATACTTTTATATTGATTTATATTGTATATTAGGCCTTTCATAAAAAACAATTAATTAAATTATGAATCCAAAAAGGAACTTAGAAGATAATCCAAATTTGAAAGAAAATCCGCAGGAAGGAAAGGATTATTTGTTGATTTTACATAATGATGATGTTCATGATTTTAGTTTTGTAATTGATTCGTTAATTGAAATTTGTGACCATAATATTATTCAGGCTGAACAATGCACTTATTTAGTTCATTATCGTGGATCATGCGATGTAAAGCAGGGAAAGTATAGTGTCATAAAAGAAATGTACGATGGATTAATTGATAAAGGACTCACCGTTTCATTAAATTAAATTTTATGTCTTTAACAGCTATAATCTTTTTAATTATTCTCGGAATTATTCTATTCTATGTTGAATTTTTAATAGTACCGGGCTTTACAATTACAGGTATTGCAGGTGCAATTGCAATAATTGTTGGTGTTTACTTTGGGTATAAGCAATACGGAACTCCTGGTGGACATTATATATTAGGAATTACAGCAGTTATTGCAGTTTTATCAATCTTTATAATGCTGCGATCAGGTACATGGAGTAAAATGGCTCTTAAAGCAAAAATTGAAGGAAAAACAAGCTCGTCGTTAGATTCTAAGATTAATATTGGAGATTCCGGAGAAACAATTACTCGTTTAAACCCTTATGGAAAAGTAGTAATTAAAGATAAATTTTACGAAGCAAAATCAGTTGATTCTTATATTGATCCTAAAACAAAAATTGAAGTAAAAAAGATTGATGGATCACATCTTATTGTTAAACCCTTAAATTAAAATATTATGGAATTTTTACCTTTAGTAGGAATAATAGTTGGAGTAATTATATTACTCTATTTGTTTTTATACTTAATCCCAATTGGATTATGGTTTCAGGCACTTGTTTCGGGTGTTCGAATATCGTTATTACAATTAATTTTTATGAGATGGCGTAAAGTGCCTCCATCAATTATAGTTAGAGCATTAATTGAAGGAACTAAGGCGGGATTGACCCTTAATCGTAATGATATGGAAGCTCATTATTTAGCAGGTGGTAAGGTCCAGGATGTAGTACATGCATTAGTTTCTGCAGAAAAAGCAAATATTGATTTACCTTTTAATATGGCTACAGCTATTGATCTTGCAGGTCGAAATGTATTAGAAGCAGTACAAATGTCGGTTAATCCAAAAGTGATTGACACACCTCCAGTAACAGCTGTAGCTAAGGATGGTATTCAGTTAATTTGTAAAGCAAGAGTTACAGTTCGCGCCAATATAAAGCAATTAGTTGGAGGAGCAGGAGAAGATACTGTTTTGGCTCGTGTTGGTGAAGGTATTGTATCATCAATTGGTTCGTCAGAATCACATAAAGCAGTTTTAGAAAATCCAGATTCAATTTCAAGAGTTGTTTTGGAAAAAGGATTAGATGCAGGAACAGCATTTGAAATTCTTTCAATTGATATTGCTGATATTGATATAGGAAAAAATATTGGTGCTGTATTGCAAATGGATCAGGCGAATGCTGATAAGAATATTGCTCAGGCAAAAGCGGAAGAACGGCGTGCAATGGCAGTTGCAGAAGAACAAGAAATGATAGCAAAAGCGCAAGAAGCACGAGCTAAGGTAATAGAAGCAGAGGCTCAGATTCCTTTAGCTATGGCAGGTGCATTTAAAAGTGGTAATCTTGGAATCATGGATTATTATAAGTTTAAAAATATTGAGGCTGACACCAAAATGAGAGATTCAATTGCTAAGCCTGGCAAAAAAAATAAAAAATAAGATAACTTGAAAAAACTTCTTTTTGTAATCAGCTTTTGGGTATATGTAATCTCTGTAAGCGCTCAGTCAAATGATACTATTAATACCGATAGTGGTTTAAAGTATTATATTGTTGAAAGCGGTGAAGGTGAAAAAGTTGAAGAGGGAAAAGAAGTTAAATTACATGGAATTGGCACTTTAGAAAATGGAGAAGTCTTTTGGGAAACTCGCGAAAGTAATTCTCCATTTTACTTTGTTACAGGAACAAAAAGTGTAATTAAAGGAGTTGAAGAAGGAGTTAGTAAGATGCGTGTTGGTGACCGTTGGATTTTTATTCTTCCACCAGAAATAGCGTATGGTGACAAGCAACGAGGTCCAATTCCTTCAAACTCTACTTTAATATTTGATTATGAGGTTTTGGATGTTTCTTATCCAAAGAAAACAATTATTGATACTCTGCATATAACTATTGAAGAAGAAGGAGTTGATAAAGCATTGGATTTATATTTGGAGCTTGAAAAGGAAAACGACGTATATAATTTTCGTCCTGATCAATTAAATGGCTTAGGTTATAAACTAATTAATGAAAAGAAACTTGATGTTGCTAAAGTTGTATTTCAGTTAAATGCTAAAACGCATCCAGATGATTATAATGTTTGGGATAGTTTGGGAGAGATTTATATGATTCTTGGAGAAAACAACAAGGCAATTGAAAGTTATAAAAAGTCGTTGGAATTGTATTCTGAAAATACTAATGCAAAAGAAATGATTCAGAAAATAGAATCAAAAGAATAGAAAAAAGTAAAAATCGAAGTAAACTTTTTAAAGTTTTATTTGGTAATATAGATCAATTTTATACTTTTGCACAACTTATTGGAGAGGTGGGTGAGTGGCTGAAACCACCAGTTTGCTAAACTGGCGTACTGAGCAATCGGTACCGGGGGTTCGAATCCCCCTTTCTCCGCAAATAGTGAAAACCAGTTTCTAAAGAGACTGGTTTTTTTATTGGTTAAATTATAGGGGTGAGAACAGCAGGGTTGGAGGGTTCGAACGGTGAAGCCCTCACGAGAAAATGCAAAACATTTCGAGTAATCCCCCTCTCTCCGCAAAAAAATTAATCTTTTTAAGCTAACTTTTATGTGGATTAACGAATTTATTCCCTCTTTTCTGTAATAGTTAATTCATTTTTTTATATGTAAATACAATTCTGTATTTGCTTAATTCCTGATAATGAGAAAGCATAAACTTGCTTTTGGGATTATTTCAATATTATGATTAAAAAGTATCAGTTTTATTTTGAAAATTAAAAAAGTATTCATTTATTTGCATCCGCGATTACAAACGCACAAAACAATTTCGGGGTGTAGCGTAGCCCGGTTATCGCGCCTGCTTTGGGAGCAGGAGGTCGCAGGTTCGAATCCTGCCACCCCGACAGAAAAAAGGAGATCAAATATGATCTCCTTTTTTTATTATCCCATCCGATAAAAGTCATATAATTCTATTTTATAAATCCATATATTTGAGTCAAAACCTTAAAAATGGATTTGGCAGAAAGTTAATACTGTTACTTATTACACGAAATAAAAAAGAGGCTTTTCAAAAAGTAATGTTTTAAAAAGGATAATTATATTGAGCCTGTCGAAATATCTCATTTTTACAGAATAGATTCTTAGACTTCACTCAGATTGACAATTGCTTAGTCTTTTTGAACAGCCTCATTAAAAATGATTTTCAGTCCAAGTTATTTTAACGGTATAAATTATTCCAAAATTCTTCTTTAAGTTATAAGAGTTGTAGCTTATAAACGTTAGGAATACTGCTTGTATAAATATATTTATACAGGAGGAAGCTTATATTTGTAATAAGCTTATTATTAATAAGTGAAACCCTTTTTTAATTAAAAAATTAGTAGTAAATTCGATTTCCTATTTGAAAAATAAAATAACATATAGAAAAAGAGAGATCGGTGATTAAAAAGTGGCGTAATTATTTGTTTCATCCTTTAATTCTGGGAATTATTTTAAGTATAATCGCGATTCTTATTATGGCATTATACATTCCCAAATATCATACTGGTATTTCCGAAGAATCTGTACTTTATAATAACGGAGAAATTTATTATTACGATTTAAATAATGATGGAAGCAGTGAGAAAATTAATTATTATCATTATGATAAAATATTTCAGCCAACAATTTATTTGTATGATTCGGAAGATAAATTTAAGGCACTCTGGAATTTCAATGAATCTCCTGTAAAAAATAGCAGAATATATATTGATGATTATAATGGTGATAGTATTAAAGAAATATTTGTTTTCACTGAAAAGAATGACTCACTGTTTTTATACATTTTAAACTCGGAAGATGATTCCAAAAATATTATTGAAAGGAATTTTATAACCGTAATTTCTGAAAACAATGATAATATTAGAATATCATCTTTAGGTTTGCACGAAGATAAAGAGATTAATGAAAAAGAATTTTACTTTACTGTCGACGCTGGTTATCCAAATAAACCAATAAAACTCTTTTCATTTAATATTTCGCAAAAGTCTCTAAAGATATCACCAGATATTAATGCAAAAATAAAACAACCTATAATTATTAGAGACATAAATAATGATGGAAATAAAGAAATTTTAATATCGAATCAATCTGTAAATGTCACTGGAAATGGTAGTAAAGCACAATTGATTATTCTTAACAGTAAGCTAAATTATTTATTTAGTACTGTAGGTTTTCAAGGGACTCAATCTTCAATAACTTCAGATATATTAAATATAAAAGAGAAAAATTATATTGCTTCATTAAATAGTGGAATTTCAGAAGATAATGTATTTAATAATTTGATGTTATATGATATAGCAGGAAACAGAATACTGGAAAAGAGGTTAACCGAAAAATTAAATTTAGAAATAATTGAGAATTCTTCTGATTCAGATAATTTAATATTATTCTCAGGTAAAAAATTAATATGTTACAACACCGATTTTAAGAAAGTAAACAGTTTCGAAGTTAGCAGGAAAGAGAGTGCAGAATTTATTTGTTCAATAGATATTGCTGATGATGGGAAACCTGAATATTTGTTTAAAAGTAGTAACGAAATTATTCTCGTTAGTGAAGATCTGCATTCTAAATCTGTAATTAATATTTCTGACAGCGGAACGTTAATAATAAGTATCCTAAAAAGAAATGAAAGTCTAAATCAATTATCATTGCAAATTGGTAATAAATGGTATTTGATTGATTATTATAGGAACGAAGCGTTCTTTTACAATCAGATTCTATATATTTTAGTTTTTGTTATTATCACTTTTCTGACATTTATTGTGTTTTCACTAATAAGACGAAAATCAGATATAATTGGAAAAGTAAAGGAAAATATTTATAAGGAAGTTGAAGACAATTTCGACGATAAAATAAGTGGGTTCAAAACAAAAATTGAAGAAATAAAAGGAGAATTTAAAGGTGATTCTTTTACAAAGGCTTTAGATGAAATTGAAGATGCGTTCGCCGATGTTAAGTCAATTACAAAAAAATCAGGTAGTTATAAAGTTGAAATTGATTTTAATAAAAGCCTTAAAGAATTAAGCCAAAGAAATAAATCTTCACATAAAATTAGTTTCTCATTATATCCGGAAAGGGGATGGGAAAATATTCGACCAGAGATTGAAAAAAGTATCATTGAATTCTGCGAAGAGCTTTTTAATAAATTAAGTGAAGTTCAAAAGAAATTGAATATAAATATTCAATTAATTCATCATAAAGAATATGTGAATGTATTAATTGAAGTTGAAGGTTTTTATGAAGAGAATTCAATTTTGATTAACAATAAAGGCCTAACTTCTATATTGAAAAAAGTTAATGGGAATTTTAATATTGATAATTTTGCAGGTTTTGGGACGGTTATAAATGTTGATATTCCATTGGAGTCTCTTAAGGACAAAGGAAGTAATAAAGACAAAGGTAAAATAAAGGTGATTATTGCTGAAGATCACGATGTTTCTTTATTCGGTTTAGCTTCTTTGTTTAAAACAAAAGACGATATTGAGATAATAGGTACAGCCAAGAATGGGATGGAAGTGCTTAAAATTCTCGAAACAAAAGAAACAGATATTGTAATAACTGATATTTCTATGCCCGGAATGGATGGAATTGAACTATCTGAAAAACTACAAAAAGAATTCCCTGATATTAAGATCATTGTATTTACAATGTATATGGAGAATTGGTTTGTCGAACAATTATTAAATTTTGGAGCAAAAGGTTTTGTTTCAAAAAACTCGAAAATTATTGAATTAGTGGGAGCAGTAAGAAATGTTTACAATGGAAATAACTATTATTGTCCACAGTTCAAATCAAAATTTGGTTTTAAAAACAAAGAAAACGGAAATGGAAATCAGCTAGATTCACTTACCAAAAATGAATTACTTATTATAAAGTTTTATGCTGAAAATCTGCTGAAAGATCAAATTGCAGAAAAAATGAATCTTAATAAAGAAATAATGGATGCGTTTATTGCAAATATATTGCTAAAATTAAATGCAGGTGATGAAGAAGAAATTATTAGGATTGCCAAAAAACAAAAGTTTACCTCAGATTAGTATTCTAAATTTTATTTTTTAACTCGTTTTGATATAAATTTGTATTCAAATTGGGCAAGCATCTATGAAAGAATCTAAAGCTGTTGAAAAGCTTATCAAAAATAAAGAATACAACAGGGCAATTGAACTATTAAGTTCTTTGCTTGAAGCAGACAAAGAGAATAGCAAATGGCTTGAAATGAGAGGCGATATTTATTATTTGCTACAAGAATATGCCAAAGCATTAAACGATCTTACAAAGGTTATAAAATCAGATCCTGAAAACAAAAACATTGCTTCAAAAATTGAAATGATAAAAGAAATTCTTAAATTTCAGGCATTAGACATTTATGGATCAACAAATTTGAATATTGATCCCTGGTTAGACAATTAAGATTATGCAATTAAATTATTTTTCTTCTCATAGTGATCGTAGCTATTCAAGCCGTATTTTCCTTTTTATTAAAAGAAACCTGTGGCTTTTTTTATTTGATTTAATTATAATATTATTTTTAGCTCTTCCTCCTTATTCATGGGCAGAAACTCAACTTATTATTGTCTTGGTTTTTCTGTTACTTGTTCGTGATATAGTTATTTTAAAACGAGGCATATTACATCTTGGTAAGTTTGAAGCAAGAGGTAATGATATTATAATTGGAATATTAAATAAAAATAAAATTTCAAAAGAAATTACTGAGTGGTTGCCTGATATTGATTTGGAGATAAAAAGCTGGATGGGATTTCCTATTATGTATATTTATAAAGAGAATGAAGTTTTATTTAAACAGCATTCTTATGGAAGTTGGACAGGGAAAAAAATGAAAGAATTTGTAGATTCTTTTTATGATTATAAAAAAGAGCAAAATCTCTGGAAAATTTATAAAGGAGAAGATTAAACTTCACGGTTAATGATTTACAATTCTTCTTTTCTCGATTCGCTTAATTCCATTGACATAAGCTGGAATGATTTTTTAACACCAGAAATTATTCAGGAAATTAAATCTATTGAAAATTCAATTCTTAATTCCGAAAATGAATTTACTCCAGAAGCACCTTTTGTTTTAAGGTTCCTGAATAGGTCGGTTTTAGAAGTAAAAGTAATAATATTGGGTCAGGATCCTTATCCTCAAAAAGGTGTTGCAACTGGGAGGGCTTTTGAAGTAGGAACATTGAAGTCGTGGAATGAGAAGTTTAGCAATATTTCATTAAAAAATATTATTAGAGCTATCTATTACGCAAATAAAAATATTTATCTAAAATACAGCGAAATAAAACCCAAAATTGGGAATGACTTCCCCTTAAATCCTCCAAATGAATTGTTTGTAAATTGGGAAAAACAAGGAGTTTTGCTTCTAAATACATCCTTTACTTGTGAAACAGGAAATTCCAATAGTCACGAAAAACTATGGAGATATTTTACAAATAAATTATTAGAATTTATTGCTTCTCATAATCCACAAATTATGTGGTTTTTGTGGGGTAACAATGCAAAATCTATTGTAGAGAATATTAAAATTAAGAATAAAATCGAATCAATGCATCCTATGATGTGTTACGATAAACCA
>DAOUTQ010000138.1 GCA_030668615.1 Bacteroidales bacterium
AAAAGAAATAATATCCTTTGTTTAAACTTAAAAAGATTACATACCCTAAAAAACGTTATATCCCAATATATCATTACTTTCAGGTTTGATTATTAATATTATTTATTTAAATTAGCTGATCTATTGCTGGAATAAAATAATTTTCAACTTAAATTCCGGCATTATTTATTATATGAAGAATAATGACACAGGGCATATCAGATTCTGAAGAAAATATACAATATAGTTATACAGATTTACTTTTCGGAAATAGGAATGTATTTAGCCTTGAACACAGATTTTTCAATTCTGTAAGTCTTTTTTCTGCTCTGGCTGCATGTTTTGCAAGTATTACAAATATTGCTTTACGGCTTGATTTCAGACTTACCATGTTTACATTATTTTCAACCGTAATATTATTTGGTTTTTATTTCTTATCCAGAAAAAGAAAAATCTTCAAGCCCTTAATTACACCATTTATAATATACTCCTTACTTGTATTATCTATAGTTTGGTTTTTTAATGCAGGCTCTGAAGGTCCGGTTGTATTTGTTTATCTGGTAGGACTGGTTCTTTTTGTAATAATTACAGCAGGGCGCAACAGGATTATTGTTATTTCCTCTTTTTTATTAAACCTTGTTCTTCTTTTTGTATTTGAAAGAAGATTCCCGAACTTAATAACACCTTATGAAAGTGATTTTATTAAATTCTACGATGTATCGATTACATTCTTATTCTCCTTTGTACTCATATATTTTGTGGTTGCGATTTTAGTAAAAAGCTACCGTGAGGAAAAATCTATAACAAATTTGCAAAAAGACGAACTTATATTTCAAAAAAAGCAAATTACAGATAGTATTCAATATGCTAAAAGCCTGCAAAACGGACTTCTTCCAGAAATAAAGACAATAAAAAAGATACTTCCCAATCATTTCATATTATACAAACCTAAGGATATTGTAAGTGGTGATTTTTATTGGGTCAAAAAAGTTAATGATTTTGTGGTTATCGCAGCTGCAGATTGCACAGGACATGGTGTTCCTGGAGCATTCATGAGCGTTCTTGGAATCTCGTTATTAAATGAAATAGTTAGAAGAAAAGAAATAAAAAAAACAAATCAGGCATTAGAGGTTCTTCGGTACGATTTAAGGCAAACTCTTAATCAAACAGAAGAAGATTATTCTAACAATAGCGGAATGGACATTGCTCTTTGTGCAATTGATCAAAAGAAAAAAATTGTAGAATACTCAGGTGCAAATATTCCTTTATATTTAATAAGAGATAATAAACTAATTGAATATAAACCAACCCGAAATCCTATAGGAATAACACCAATTGAAATACCTTTTCAAAATAATGAAATAGAATTTGAACCAGGTGATATTTTCTATTTATTTTCAGATGGATTTACTGATCAATTTGGAGGTGACGATGGTAAGAAATATCGATCACGCCGATTTAAACACTTGCTCCTTGAAATACACAATAAACCGCTTGAAATTCAAAAGGACTTACTTGATCTGAATCTAAAAACCTGGATGGGAAGGAAACATGAACAGGTTGATGACATTATGGTTTTTGGTTTTAGACCATAAAAAAATCACCCCCGAGTTATCAAGGATGATTTCAATTTTATATTTTAATTCTATTATACTTTTTCAGGAATTTTCACGTCAGGATTTTCTGATTTAAATGTAACCCAATAATTTCGTATTGTTGATCGAACTTCTCTATGCAATAACAATAATCCAAATAAATTAGGGATAGCCATAAATACAACTGTTAATAATGATAAATTCCATATTATTGTTGTATCGGTAAATCCTGCAAAGAAAAATCCAATAACATAAAGCAATCTATAATAAACTACATATTTGGCTCCAAATAAGAATGTAACTGATCTGTCACCATAATACGACCATGAAATAGCAGTTGAGAATGCAAATAGTAATAATCCTATTGATACGATGTATTTACCCCATTCGCCAAAAAAGCTTCTTGTAAATGCTTTAGCTGTTAAAGGTGCGCTATGAAGTAGCGATTCACCTTGAAAAATAACATCATCCTCTCCATTTTCAATTTTTCCATCTTCAACAGTTACATTTCCACTATATAATTCCTCTTCATCATAAACTTTAATATTTTCTGCAATTGATCTGGCATGAATAATTGTTAATTCATTTTGGATTTCACCTTCAACTATTTCAAGTTCTCCGCTAAATAATGGCAATAAACTTTCGTTCAATAAGTGATTTGAAATAGCTTTTTGATCTTCTTTTATATCGCCATCATACGTATCTGCAAAAACAATTACATCGGTATTTGAGAACTGATTATCGAATTTTTCATTCCACACTCCGGAAGATAAAAGAACCAACCCGGTAATTGTACATATTATAATTGTATCAATAAATGGTTCAAGTATCGCAACTAAACCTTCAGAAACTGGTTCGTGTGCTTTTGCTGCTGCGTGAGCAATTGGTGCAGAACCTTGCCCTGCTTCATTTGAAAACAGACCACGATTTACTCCCTGATTAAACATAAAAGCAAAACTTGCTCCTAAAAACCCTCCAACGGCTGCTTGTCCTGAAAATATATTAGAAAATACTGCACCGAAAGATGGAATAATATTTTGATAATTTGTGATAATTACTGCAAATGCGCCAATTAAATATATAAGTGCCATTCCGGGTACAAGACGCTCAGTAACTTTAGCAATTCTTTTAATTCCTCCAATAATTACAAATCCCAATAAAACTGCTAATACAGCTCCGGTAATTATACGGTCGATACCAAAAGTTGCTAATATGGAATCTGTTATACTATTTATTTGAGGCATACTTCCTGATCCAAAAGAAGAGAGAATTGTAGCTGCTGCAAAAAAGATTCCTAACCATTTACCTGTTTTAATGATCTTTCCATTTTTTAGGTTCAGGTTTAATCTTTTTTTCATGTAATACATTGGACCTCCTGCAACCATCCCTTTTTCGTCAAAGTCTCTGTATTTATGAGATAATGTAACCTCAACAAACTTGGTACACATACCAAAGAAGGCTGTAACCAACATCCAGAATAAAGCTGCCGGGCCTCCCATAAAAATAGCAAATGCAACACCAGCGATATTTCCCGTTCCAACCGTACCTGACAAAGCGGTTGTTAAAGCCTGAAAATGAGAAGTATCACCTTTATCAGTTTTTTTATCAAATTTACCTTTTACAATTTTTATTGCATGATTAAAGTATCTTATCTGTGGGAATTTTAAGTAAATGGTAAAGAATAATCCTGTACCAATTAAAAAGAATACGAACCATGGATGACCTCCTAATATACTGTGCAGGTTCTGAAAGAAATAGTTAATTTGTTGCATAAAGTTTATTTTCATTTAAATTTTTCAAGCCATAACAAATGTAATAATATTTGGTAAAGTTCAAAATTCGGAATTTTCTTCTGCTTTGATTAATTTAGCAGAAAAGGTTTAAAAAAACCCGGAATAAATATTCCGGGCACATCTAACAATAATAATCCTAATCTAAACCCTATTTAGGAACTTTAATTTTTTCTTCTTTTGTTACACCAGAAATTACTTCTATATTAATTCCATCGGAAAGACCTACTTCAAGAAGTCTTTTCTCATAAATCTGAGGAGCTGTTTCGATTTCAACAAACACTGAATCATTCTCAAAGATCAATAAACTTTCCTCAATTGCAAGCACACTGTCTTTACGTGCCAAGACAATGTCAGCATTTGCACTATATCCTGCTCTTACAAAATAATCCTTCTGTAATTCCACCGCAGCTTTAATCTCAAACTGTATTGCACCACTTTCTTCAATTCCTTTAGGTGATATATATTCAAGATAAGCATTAAATTTTGTTTCTTCAATTGCTCCAATCGTGAGTAAAAGATTCATTCCTGTTTTAATTTTACCAACTTCAGTTTCATCCACTTTACCTTCAAACACCATTTCGCCCATATCGGCTACAATAGCAATAGTTGTTCCTGCATTAAAAGTATTACTTTCAATCACAGAATTTCCTTCCTCAACCGGAACATCTAAAACCATTCCTTCAATAGTAGAGCGTATTAATGTATTTGTTGTGTTTTCAGAATTCTTTGTAACGCCTTCTCTTATCAACTGTAAATTATTTTCGGCAGCATTTAATTCAGATTTTGCTCTGTTCAGCGAAATTTTATATTGCTGAAACGTAGCTGCCGGTATAACTCCTTCATCAAATATCTTTTTTTGGCGATCGTATACCAGTTCTGCATCTTCTTGATCAATCTTAGCTTGATCAAGTCTAGCTTCTGCATTGTTTAAATTAATCATATTAGGAATAATCCTGATCTTTGCTATTAAATCACCGTTTTTAACAACTGTTCCCGGTTCAATATAAACAGCTTCTACAATTCCGGAAACCTGAGGTTTTATCTCAATTTCTTTTCGCGGAACTACAGAACCCGTTGCAACTGTTTTCTTAATAATATTTATAACCTCCGGAGATTTGGTTTCAAACACAACCAGTTCAGGTCTTGATTTTTGATATAAGAAATAAATTGTCCAGGCAAATATTCCTATTATGACAACTATCAGAGTAATTTTTAATACTTTTTTCATTTTATAATTATTTTTAACTTATTATTCACTTCTTAATGCATCAATAGGTTTAATGCTAACAGCTCTTTTTGCAGGAATAAATCCGGCAATAGCACCCGAAATTACTAATATTATTAATGCTGTTACAGCAACCTGAAAGTCTACTTCAGGATTCCTGAACATATTTGAATCTGTTCCTGACTTAAGTAATGCAAAGTTAACAAGTTCTATTATTCCAACCCCGAAAACCAAACCAATATATCCTGCAAAAGCAGTAAGAAAAACAGATTCAGTAATTATCTGACTCATTATTTTCATTGGCGTTGCTCCTATTGCTCTTTGAATCCCAATTTCTTTTGTTCTTTCTTTAACAATAACAAGCATAATATTACTTACACCAATAACTCCTGCTAAAAGGGTCCCAATACCAACTAACCAGATTAGTCCATCAATACCCATAAAAACACCTTTCATCTGTTTAAATTCTTTTTCTACATTAAAATGACCAATAGCCTGATCATCTTCTGGTGCTATAAGATGTCGCTGTTTTAATAATTTAATTGTTTCTTCTTCAACTGAAGATACCGAGACATTATCATAAGCAGTTATAGCAAAAACGCCAACAACATCACCATAATTATATGTTTTCTGCAGCGTTGTAAAAGGCATAAAAATTGCTTGATTATCTCCATCGGCCCTTTCTCCTGACTTTTTGGAAGAAAATATACCAACAACTTTAAAATAGACTCCCTGTATTCTTATATATTGACCAATTGGTTCTTCATCCGGCTCAAATAATGATTCTTTAACACGTGTTCCAATTACTACGACTTTTCTTTTTTGCTCAATATCAATATCATTTATAAATCTGCCTGCATCAATATTAACCGGATCAATAAGATTCATATCAGGGAAATCTCCCGAGATTTGAAATGCTCCGGAGTTTAAACCACGAACAACATTATCTCCACCACCTCTTCCTCCGGCCCTTAATCTTGGTGCCAAATACCTGATATTTTTTATATTCTTTTGTATTGCTATTATATCAGCATTATCATAATTAAAAAAACGACCTTTTGGAAAACCTTTATATTCAACTGTAGTTCTTTGAGTCCATATAAAAACACTGTTTGTAGCAAAATCTCCAAATCCTTGTGTAACGCCATTCTGAAGACCATTACCGGAGCCAAGCATAACTATTAACATAAATATTCCCCAGAATACGCCAAACGCTGTTAAAAAACTACGTAATTTATTCTGTTTTAAGGAATAAAATATCTCTTGCCACTTATCGGTATCGAACATATCTATAGATATTTTTTCTTTTATTATTCATCACGTAATGCTTCGACTGGTTTTATTCCTGCAGCCTTTACTGCCGGGAAAAAACCTGCAAATGTACCTGAAGCAACTAATAATATTGTTGCGCTTATTGCAACTCTTAAATCAGCCTCAGGATTAACAAAAAAATCAATTGGTGGTAATGCGTTGGAAATTAGTTCAAGCAATCCAATGCCAAGCATTAGACCAAAATAACCAGCAAAAGATGTAATCAAAATTGATTCAGCAAGAATTGTACTTACAATTGAAAAAGGAGTGGCACCAATAGCTTTTCTGATTCCAATTTCCTTAGTTCGTTCTTTAACTACAATAATCATTATATTGCTTACACCAACAATTCCTGCTATTATGGTTCCAATCCCAACAATCCAGACAAATAATCTTATGCCTGCAAATAAATCCATTGTTCTTTTATATTCCTGCCCTTTATTCCAGACACTTATTGCACGGTCGTCTTTAACATCAAATTTATGAATTGAAGAAAATTGCTTTTTAATTTGCTCTACCATTGCATCAACCTCATCGATTGTTTTATCGCCCGTTGTTAATGAAATCTGATTAATCTCATTATTGCCAAAGAATACACGCTGAGCTGTATAAATAGGTATGTAGACTCTTCTCTGTTCATTTTCAGGGCCTTCGTCGGAGAAAACTCCAACGACTTTAAAGGGTACTCCGCTGATTTTAATATATTTACCAACGGCTTTCGCTTTTTCTCCGTTTTTAAACAGAGCATCCCGCACTATTGTGCTTATTGCTACTACTTTTCTGTATTTATGAAGATCCATATCGTTTATAAAACGACCTTCTTCAAGCTTTACATTTTTAATAATCGCGTAATCAGGATGACAAGGACTAATAGTAAAATTACCATATTCGTTTTTGTATGAAATTGTGTTATTAATATTTATCCAAGATCGGGCTGAAATTACATCAATACCATCGATTGAATTTTTTACTCTATTATAATCTTCATTTGTAAATTTTATATCTCTGCCGGGTTTATATCCCTGATACGGGATTGTAGTTCTGCCGGCACTTATCCAAATACCATTATTTACTGAACCTTTAAACTGATTCTTTACACCGTTTTCTAATCCACGACCTGATCCAAGTAATATGATAAGCATAAAAATTCCCCAGGCTACACTAAACCCAGTGAGAAAAGTACGAAGCCTGTTCTTTTTTATTGTAGAAAATATTTCATGCCATTTATCAGAATCGAACATTTGCTAATTTTTTAAGATAATATCAGATTCTATAATACCATCTGTTAAATGAATAATCCTATTTGTTTTCTCAGAGATATCCTTTTCGTGAGTAACAATAATAATTGTTATGCCCGATTTATTTATTTCACGAAATAAATCCATAACTTCTAAAGATGTTGCTGAGTCAAGAGCTCCAGTTGGTTCATCTGCTAAAATTACCTTAGGATTACTAATCATTGCTCGCGCAATTGCAACTCTTTGCTTTTGACCTCCAGATAATTCATTTGGCATATGCTCAGCCCAATCTTTAATTCCCATTTTATCAAGATAATCCAAAGCAATTTTATTTCTTTTTTTGCGTCCAACTCCCTGATAATATAACGGAAGAGCTACATTTTCCATCGCGTTTTTAAAAGAAATTAAATTAAATGACTGAAAAACAAACCCAATCATATTATTTCTGAAATATGCTGCTTTTTTCTCAGTTAAATTACTCATTATAGTATCGTTCAACTTATAACTACCTACATCATATGAATCAAGTATTCCTAAAACATTTAATAATGTCGACTTTCCAGAACCCGAAGATCCCATAACAGATACAAGTTCTCCCTGCTCAATAACAAGATCCAGACCTTTTAGTACATGTAATTTATTATTTCCGGTTACATACGATTTATGTAATCCTTTAATTTCTATCATTACTTCGTTTGATTTATGAGTACTTTTTCAATTTATCAAGTATTATACCAAAACCTATATATTATTCATATTCTTATTCTTACCGCTAAATAGCACATGAAAATATTATAACTTGTTGTACGTAAATGTACGCTACATGTTCAAAACCGTACAATTAACTATTTTTTTTGGTTTTAATTATTTAAAACTTCTTATACAATACGGAGATAAAGCTTAATTTATTACTTTTATCTCATAAAATTTTATGAAATGGAATGCCTGGGTAATTATTATTTACATAATTTTAAATTTGAAAAAGCAGATTCTTTTGATGATTCATTTATTAAAAATGGTGTTTCGGTATATGAAGTAATAAGAATTGAGAAAGGAATACCTCTCTTTCTTGAAAACCATCTTGACAGACTGTTTCGCTCCTCTGAAATTATAAACCTTTCTATTAATGAAAGTTACTGTGATTTTGAAACATTGATTCCTGAACTAATTAACAAAAACAACATTCTTCAAGGGAAAATTAAAATAATTATCCATTTTAACAACGAAACAAACCTTCATGAAAAAAATCTGCTAATTTATTTTACACCTCATTATTTTCCTACAGATGAAGAATATAAGAATGGAGTAAATACAGGATTCTGCAAAGCATTAAGAACAAACCCAAGTGCAAAAATTCTTAATTCAGATGCAAGAATTATAGCTAATGATACCATAGCTGAGAAAAAACTTTTTGAAGTTATTTTGCAGGATAAAAAAAGTTTCATAACTGAAGGAAGTAGATCCAACGTATTTTTCATAAAAGGGAATAAGATCATAACTCCACCAAAAAAGGATGTTTTACAGGGAATAACACGACTGAACGTTTTGAAATTATGCAAATCGGAAAAAATTGAACTAATAGAAAAAAGGGTTCATCTTTCCGAAATATCTGAAATGGATTCAGCATTCATAACCGGAACATCATTAAAAATATTACCTATAAGAAAGATTGATTCTTTTGAGTTTAATACCCACAATATAACATTACAAAAGATTTCGGAGTTATATAATGATTGTATTGAAAGATATTTAACTGATAGATTATCCTAACCAGTTAATTAAATTCGTTGTTTCAAGGAAAGGATTTACTTTTCCAAAAAGAAAATCATCTTCTCTTCCTGGTTTATCGTAAC
>DAOUTQ010000041.1 GCA_030668615.1 Bacteroidales bacterium
GCAACTGACGAACTCTTTCCTGATCTTTTACACCTGGTAAAGCAACCATTATTCTTCCAGCAGCCTCTAACTGATGAATTTCTGGTTGAACAACACCAAAACGGTCAATTCTACTTCGAAGAATATTGAATGAATTATCAATAGCATCCTTTGATTCAGTACGAATAACTTTTATTACATCTTCGTTAGAAGAATTAAAATCAATCTTATCTTTTAATTCAATTGTATTGAATATTGCTGCTAATTTAGCATTCGGATCAATTTCTGTAAAAGCTTTTCCAAACAATGTAACAAAGTCGTCTCTACTGTCTTTACTATATTCTCTTGCTAATTTTAATGCACTTTGGAAAGTAGTATCCTTATTATTATTTGCCATAGCCTTGATAATATCTTCAACCGATATTTCAAGAATAACATCCATACCACCTTTTAAGTCAAGACCAAGATTAATTTCTCTTTCCTGACATTCTCTAAATGTATATTTTCTTATCCCAAGGTTATATACAACTTCACTTGATATTGAATCAATATACTCATCTTCTTTATCAAGATCTCCTTGTGCATATTCTATTGCATCCTTTTGAATCCCTTGTGTAACCCATGTAAACGATAAGTAATAAATACAAATCGCGGCCAGTGCAATGGCCAAAAATCTAATAGCTCCTTTAATCTGCATTTGTCAACTATTTTTATTGAAATTATTAATTTATTTTCCTATTAATCAATACCGATTATGAAATAAAATGTCGCATGATATGCTTCGCAATAATGCTCCTTTATTTCTGTGTCGGCATTAACAATTGTAAAGTTTTATATTATCATAAGACATAAAAAATTACAATTAGTTAAATTGTCGTGCAAAGATAAAATTATTTTTTAGAAACACACTTTTTCAATTAACTAAGATTGATATAGTTTGCAATTGATCTTAAACAAGATCAGAATAAATCGTTTACTCTTTCATAAAAATGAAATCTAATTTCAATTAGAAAGAAAAGTGATTTTAAAACATATTTAGTCGATCAACTCATTAAAATCTGCATCCAGTGGGACTTCCTTCACAAAATCAAAGAGTGTTACTTTACGTAAAGTATAATAATTTGACCAGTACATTCTGAGTGCAGCAATGTAATTGGCTTTAGCATCATCTTTTTCAGAAAGTGCAACATTCAAATCCAATACATCAACTTTACCTATTAAAAATCTTTGCTTGGTCATATCATAACGCTTTTGAGCAATTAAATCACGCTTAGCTGCGATTAATAACTGATCGTCTTGCAAATTAAATTGCATAACATTTAAATATACTGATTGCACAAAATCTGTTCTTGCCTGATCTACTGTTGTTCTAATAACTTCTTGACCTGACTGTGCCATTTTATAACGACCTTTGCCTAATCCCCAGTCTAAAATCGGAATATTCAATCCAAAAGTTACTCTTTGCTGATCTTGTGGATTTATATAAACATTGGAAAGCGCTTCTGACTGCTGTGTATAACCAATACTTGCGTATAGATCGGCCTGCAAACCTTTTTCTGATTTTGCTTTTGCCACATCTCTCTCTGCTTCAATTAATTGCCGTTCAAAGGTTATAATATCCGGATTATTTTCTCTAGCTATTTCAAGTGCATGATCAACATCGACTGTTAATTCAGGAATTTCTTTAGGAATTATGAGTTCAAGATCAACTTTTTCGTTAAAACCTAAAAATGATCTAAGCTGGAATTTCCTTATTTCTAAATCTACTAGTGATGAATTTAATGATGAACCAGCATTAAGAACGCTCAATTCCATTTGCATTAATTCATTTTCAGCAATAGTTCCTATATTATATCTTCCTTCGGCTATCTTATACAATGTGTCAGCATTGGATAAATTTATTCGAGCCACTTGCAGGTTTTGCTGAGCAAGTGCAAGATCAAAAAAGTACCTTACAGCCTTTAATGAAACATCTTCAAGAGAAGATACATATCTTTTCTTGGCTTCTTCGTATTTTAAAGGCTCAATTTTCTTCTGCCATTTATACTCATTGTAAAATAAAACAGGTTGCCTATATCCAATACTTACAGGTGTAGATAAATATGAAACAGAATTATCATCGCCAAAAACATCTAGTCTTGTTAATCCTGAAGTCGCAAAAATTTGGCCTCCAGTTAAGCCTATGTTTTGTCTCAGGTTAAGATTAGCAGAAGTAGTGTTTAAATTATCTTCAACATATGAGTATGTACCATCATCATTCTGGTTTCTCTTAATAGTTCTGCTAAATTCAGGAAATGTAGTTCCAAGTGTTACATTTGGTAAAAAATCAGCTTTGTATGTTCTGTATTCCCAATAATTTGCTCTGAACTGGTGTTTAGCCATTATTGCATCGGGTGATTGCTCTCTGGCTAACTGCATTACCTCTTCAAATGTTAGCTCTTCAATAATCTTATCCTGAGCTCTAAGTCCTCCGAAAGCAGCAACTAATAATAAGATAACTGAAATTATATATTTTTTCATTTAAGGATTTTTTTCATCTGTTAATATTTTTTAATTTATTGATTTTGTATTAGTTACTTGTATACCTTTCCACTCAATAAGCTTTTTTAGTTACTCGCTCCCACAAGCCACAAACACAACCCGCTCGTGAACCTTCATGATTTTATTCTTTTTTCTAATTTTAACAAGTCATAATTAATATATAATCATTATCGTGTCTGTCAAAACTAAATTGTCATGAAGGTTTCAATTTATTCATGTCTCAATGATTCTATTGGATCTTTTTGTGCTGCACGTTTTGCCGGTGACAATCCAAATATTACTCCAATTGCAGCACTTACTCCGAAAGCAACTATTATTGAACCCGGAGATATGATTGTAAGTATACCTGCAAACTTCATTATTAACTTGGAAAAAACAACTCCCAGAAATACTCCAATTAATCCTCCTGAAACACTAATTAATATAGCTTCAGAAAGAAACTGAGCAATTATATCTGCTTTTTTTGCCCCCAAGGCCAGTCGAATACCAATTTCTTTTATACGTTCCATTACAGTTGCAAACATGATATTCATAATACCTATCCCACCTACAATTAAAGAAATACTGGCAATTGCACCCAGAACAATATTAAAAATATCTTTGGTTCGCTGTTGTTGTTTTAATAAAAGCTCTGGAACTGTTATCTCATAATCCTTAACCTGCATATGCCTCCTCAATAACATGCGGCTTAATATTTCGGTTGTTGTAGTTAGTTGCTCGGTTTCTTCTACCTGAACAATTATTTTATCGAGCTGATGATAATTTGATGATGATGAAGTTTGATTACCTCCTGATAAGGAAAAGAAAAATCCACCCATAAAACCATTGCTCCCACTTAAGCTTTTTGAATTAATTAAAGCCCTATTTTTATATCGCATAAGCATTGTTTGAACCGGGATAAACACATTATCATTTACAAGATTTACACCAGCATTATCAGCAGCAGAAAGATTAACATTTGTTTTTTCCAAAACGCCAACAACTTTTAGCCACACATGTCCAAATTTAAGATATTGGTTTACAGGATCGGCATTACTAAATATTTTTGCAGCAATATTTGCCCCAATTACACAAACAGGAATCCCATTTTCAACTTGAAAATCGCTAAAGAACAATCCCTTTTCAAGACTGATATTATAAACATCAAAGTAATCATTGTCAACTCCAATAACCTTTGACGGAACTCGTCTTCCGTTTTGAACTACAAACGAATTTGCAATAATTTCAGGAGTAATTCTATTAACAGAAGGAACAATTCTTTTTATTGATTCTAAATCATCCATTGTCAATCCTGGCGAGAACTTTTTCTTTGTTTTTTCACCGTTTGATTCTCCACTTCCATCATCTGATGATCCACTATTTCCTCCGTTTATCGTTAAATCAACCGTTGGAGTGATAACAATATTATTTACTCCAACCATTTTTATCTGCTCAAGTATCTCCTGTTGCGCACCATTTCCGATAGCAAGCATACTAATAACCGCTGCAGTACCAAAAATAATTCCCAAAGCGGTTAAAATAGACTTGAGTTTATTTCCCAGCAATGACTCTATTGCAATTTCTATATCATGAAAATATCTACTAAACATATTTAATTCTATTTAGAACCTGATGGTGGTCTTCGTCTTTGTCCGTTTGGTTTTTTAGAATCCCGGTTAGGTTTATCTGTCGAGTCTCTGTCCTTTGCTTCTTTCTCTTTTTTAAGCCTTTCCTTTTCTTTTAAAACAGGTATCAACTCTTCTCCGGCAAGTTTATACTTCTCTACATTTTCCGGAACAGATATATAAACCTCATCTCCTTCATTTAAACCTTGTTCAATAATGATAAAATTTTCGTTTACTTTTCCCGGAACAATAATCTGCTTTCTATTTGATTTGGTATAAACAAAACTCAAGCTATCTTCATTATGAATTGCTTCTAAAGGAAGAAATAAGACATCGTTATAAATATTCGTAATTATTTGATTGCTTGTTGTCATTGCAGGACGCATTATACTATCAGATTGACCAACACTAATAATCACTTCAAAAACTTTTGCGTCTGTATTTTGTAACTGCTCTCCAATATTAGCAACCTCAAGAACCTGACCAGTATATTCTCTTTCAGGAAATGCATCAATCCCCATTCTTACTTCCTGTCCTGCTTTTACTTTGCTAATATCAATTTCATTAACATAGGTCTTCGAATTCATAGTTGACAAATCGGGCAAAGTAGCCACTGTTAAATCCCACGGATTAATCATTGAACCAACTTTTCGCTTTTGACCACTCCATTCCTTTTTATAGATAACCATCCCTGATTGTGGTGCATATATGGTAAATTTCTCAATTACATTTTTTAGTTCATTAACCTTTCTGCGCGCTTTATCGAGATTTATACTTGCTTCACGCATATTTGCCTGAGCTTGTTGGGCTTTTAAAGAATAATTATCGCTTGCTTGATCGAAAGATCTTTGCGATTTTTCAAGATCAATAGTTGCCTGGCGAATAGTTGCAGGAGGTTCAAATTTGCTTTGATCAAGAATTATTTGTTTTTCTTCCATTGTAAACCGAAGATTCACTAACTGATCGCGCAATTCCCTCATCTGCATTGTTGTATCAAGCTGAGTTTTAAGATATTGCGACTCCATAGTTTCAAGTTCATCTTCAAGATCCTTTAAACTTGTACCTACTTCAGAACGATCAAGCTCTCCAACATATTCACCGGAATCAACAACTGTTCCTTCAGCCACCAAATCTTGAATTTTGATATTTCTTATCCTTATACTTCTGCTATTTCTTAATTCTGTTGGTCCCATTATATCAACAGAACTTTTCGCTTGTAGCTCGCCGGTTATAGTAACAAGGATTTCAAATACCCCTTTTTCAACTTTTACAGACAGTAAATTTAATGTATCACCTTTTATAGGTCTAAAAACTATTAAAGCGATAATGACAATTAGCATGGTTGCTATTCCAATGTAATATTTCTTTTTCATTACTTTCTTTTTATAAGAATGATTTTATTTCGTTGATAATTTTATCTGCTAATTCATTTGCTTTACTAATGCTTATACTCTCAGCATAAATTCTAATAATAGGCTCAGTATTTGATTTGCGCAAATGTACCCAACCTTTTTCAAATTCTATTTTCACTCCATCTATTTCATTAATTTTTTGATCACTAAATTTTTCCTTTACTGATTCTAATATTTTATCGACGTCAATTTCAGGTGTTAGCTGCATCTTCTTTTTTGCAATAACATATTCCGGAAAACGTGAACGTAAATCAGAACATTTGTATCCAGTGTTTGCTAAATGAGTTAAGAATAATGCAACCCCAACAAGAGCATCACGACCATAATGCAGGTCAGGATAAATTATTCCTCCATTACCCTCACCACCAATAACAGCATTGTTTGCTTTCATACTTTCAACTACATTAACTTCTCCAACTGCAGAGGCAAAATATTCTCCGCCGTAATTAATTGTAACATCTCTTAAAGCGCGTGATGAAGATAAATTTGAAACTGTATTTCCTTTCTTATTTCTTAAAATATAGTCTGCGACTGCAACCAATGTATATTCTTCGCCAAACATTGAACCATCTTCATTAACAATTGCAAGCCTGTCAACATCAGGATCAACAACAAATCCTAAATGAGCATTGCTTTCTACAACTAATTTCGAAATCTCAGTTAAATGCTCAGGCAATGGTTCTGGATTGTGGGGAAAAATCCCATTTGGTTCGCAGTATAATTCTACAATTTCATTTACTCCAAGAGCTTTTAACAGTTCTGGAATAGCAATTCCTCCAACAGAATTAACGGCATCGATAACAATTTTAAATTTTGCATCTTTTATGGCATTAACATCAACCAAAGGCAAGTCTAATATTTGCTTTATATGAATATCTAAATAATCATTTCGTGTTTTTACTGATCCAAGATCGTCAACATCAGCATATTTAAAAATTTCATTTTCAGCAATTTCTAAAATCTGGATGCCATCGTTTGCAGATAAAAATTCTCCTTTTGAATTTAATAGCTTTAAAGCATTCCATTGCTTTGGATTATGACTTGCAGTTAGAATTATTCCTCCATCTGCACTTTCGTTTGTAACAGCAATTTCTGTTGTAGGAGTTGTTGCAAGACCTATATCCACGACATCAATCCCCATTCCCATTATTGTTCCGACAACAATATTATTGACCATCTCTCCTGAAATTCTGGCATCACGTCCAACGACAACACATAAATCTTTTTTGTCTGAATTTTGAATTACCCATTGGCAATATGCCGATACAAATTTAACAGTATCCAAAGGGCTTAATCCATCACCAGCTTTTCCTCCAATTGTTCCTCTAATTCCTGAAATTGATTTTATTAATGTCATAGCTTTAAGACTTATTTATAATACGAAAGTTTAAAAGACAATAAAGATAGATAAATCGATTTATATGTGTTAGAATTTCATTTTTTTTAACAATTAAATTTTAGAAAATAGAAGATGTTTTTTCTAATCAGCATTAATTAATATATTACCTTTGCAAAGTTTTAACAAACAAGAATTTAATTAATATCATCATAATGGAGAGAGATAATTTTAAAGGTAAAAGACAAAATATTTCCAAAAAAAAAACTGCACCTTATAAAAAGAAGTCGGTAGAAACTAATTCAGAAAAAAAAGAAACTGATTGGAATGTTCCATCCAGATTAAACAAATTCTTATCTAATTCTGGAGTTTGTTCTCGACGAGATGCTGATGAACTTATAAGTTCAGGACAGATTACTGTTAATGGAATAGTTGTAACTGAACTTGGGACAAAAGTCTTTCCAAAGGATGAAATTAAGTACAAAGGAAAAAAAGTATCAAAAGAACAAAAGGTTTACATTTTGCTTAACAAACCAAAAGATGTTGTTACAACCGTAAGAGACAAACATGCCGACATTACTGTTATTGATATTATTAAAGACGCTTGTCCTGAGCGTGTTTATCCTGTTGGCAGACTTGATAAAAACACTACTGGTTTGTTGCTACTAACAAACGACGGTGAACTTACAAAACAATTAACACATCCTTCATTCAAAAAGAAGAAAATTTATCATGTTCATTTGGATAAAAATCTTACTCAGGCAGATATGCTAAAAATTGTTGAAGGTCTACAACTTGAAGATGACTTTATTATTCCTGATGCAATTAGTTATGTTGAAGAAAGCGACAAAGCGCAAGTTGGCATCGAAATACATTCAGGTCAAAACAGAATCGTAAGAAGAATTTTTGAATCACTCGGCTACAGAGTTAAAAAACTTGACCGAGTATATTTTGCAGGATTAACAAAAAAGAACCTTCCAAGAGGAAAATTCAGATTTCTTACTCCATTTGAAATTTCTGTGTTAAAAAGAAAATCATTTAAATAAACAATGCATTTTTATTAACCCCGTTTCTATATCTGCAAATAGAAAAAAAGTAAAAATAACTATGCATAGAAAATTTCTTGTTTTATTATCCGTTTTATTTACTCTATACAATTCGCTCCAAGCACAAGAAATAAGGGGAAAAATAGTTGATTCAATAACAAAAAAGCCCTTACCCTTTGTAAATATTATTTATGGACAATCTAATTTTGGCACTACCACAAATATCGATGGAAATTTTACTATAGATAGCAATACCCCGGTAAAAGAACTTCGCTTGAGTTATCTGGGATACAAACCCGATACGATTCTACTGAATCCGGAATCAGCAAACAAAAAGTTAGAAATTAAACTCGAGGCCAAAGCCTATAATCTGGAAGAAATAGTTATACTGCCCGGAGAAAATCCCGCTAACAGAATTATAAATAAAGTAGTTGAAAACAGAGACATGAATAATCCTGAAAAAATGCACTCTTTTTCTTTTACTTCATATAATAAAATGATTTATAAGTTAGGGAAAGATACTTTACTTCATATTGATAGCACCTATATAAAGAATAAACTCGAAAAAAAACTTGAAAAGCATCATTTACTAATAATAGAAACCGTTAATGAAAAGGAGTTTCTTTATCCCGATAAATACAAAGAAGAAATAGTTGCATCGAAAATATCCGGTTTTAGTGACCCGATTTTTGGTTTAATTGCCTCTCAAGTTCAGTCTCTTTCTTTTTACAATGATTTTTTCGAAATTCTGGATAAAACCTATCTGAATCCAATAAGTAAGAATAGTACAAAAAGATACTTTTTTCTTTTAGAAGATACCATGTACAATGAAAAAAACGATACTATTTTTGTTGTTTCCTTCAGACCTAAAAAGGGTAAATCATTTACCGGATTAAAAGGTTTTTTGCATATTAATACTAATAAATATGCTGTTCAGTCGGTTGTTGCAGAACCTCTTGAAGAAGATAAGGGAATGCTCGTTGAGATTAAACAAAACTGTGAGTTTGTGGAAAACAAACAATGGTTTCCAAAAGAACTGATTACAAATATTACATTTAAAGAAGCTCTTGCATCATCAGGAACTGAAGATTATGACCTGATAGCTTTAGGAAGCAGCTATATATCAAATATAAATCTTAACCCTGAGGTAAATAAAAAAGATTTTAACCGTGTTGAAGTAAAAATAGATGAAAATGCTACTGATAAATCAGATAATTACTGGATAGATAAAAGGATACAACCATTAAGCGAAGTTGAAACTGAAACTTACAGAATAATTGATAGTATTAGCAAAGCAGAAAAACTGGAAAAAAAGCTTGCAGGCTTGGAAGCATTCATGAACCTGAATATTCCACTAAAATGTTTTAATCTTCCGATAGTAAAAATAATCGATTATAATAACTATGAAGGTTATCGTCTTGGATTAGGATTAATGACCAATGACAAAATTTCGAAATATTTTTCCGTTGGAGGATATTTTGGATACGGATTTAAAGACAAAGAATGGAAATATGGTGGCGATTTGATTTTAAACTTACATAAAAATTCAGAAAGCAAGTTGCATTTTGCATATTTAAACGATGTTGTAGAAACAGCTGGATATAAATTCTTAGAAACGATGGATTTTACCAGCACAGAAATTTACAGAAGATATATGATTAAAGATATGGACTTGATTGAAAAATATGAGGTTTCATTTAGCTTTTTGTCGTTTCAATATCTACAAACACAAATATTTTATAATCAATCGCATATCACATCTACCAATGATTATACTTACGAAAAAAGTCCAACAGTATTTATAAATGATTTTACTTTTAATGAAATTGGATTGCAATTTAGATACTCTTATAATGAAAAGTTTCTTCAAACTCTTAAAGCCAAATACAGTATGGGAACTGATTACCCTATCTTCTATGGAAATATAATTAGAGGAACAAATTGGTTGGATGGAGAATATGAATACACAAAAATTGAAGCAAAAATAACTAAGAGATTTAAATTCAAAACACTAGGAAAGACATCTCTTGCTGCAACAGGAGGTTTAATTGAAGGTGAAGCACCTCTTACTAAATTATATAACGGACACGGAAGTTATATATCATTTAGTATTGAATCGGAAAACAGTTTTGGAACAATGCGTTTAGGAGAATTTTATGCAGACCGGTTTCTTTCATTTTTCTTTAAACACGATTTTGGGAACATTCTTATTAAAACTGAAAAGTTCTCGCCGAAATTCGCCATTGTAACTAACTATGGAATAGGAAGCATAAGTAATAAAGCCAAACACAATACTGGTATTCCTGTTAAATCATTTGATAAAGGTTATTATGAGAGTGGTTTATTAATTAATAATATTTTAAATCAATCATTCATCGGGCTTGGTTTTGGATTATTCTACAGATATGGACCATATACTTTTTTAAAAACAGCAGACAACTTTGCGTATAAAATGAGTTTAACTATTGGATTGTAAATTAACTACAGATAGTTAGATTTTTTTATCAGTTTAAACGATCAATCTGCATATAACAAAATCATTTTAAACAAGTTTAGCAAAAATTTCTATTATCTTTGTGAAAATTTTAAAAACACAATACGTCAATGCCACATAAATCAGGTTTTGTAAATATTATCGGAAATCCGAATGTTGGAAAATCAACAATTATGAACACCATGGTTGGTGAGAAACTTTCCATTATTACTTCCAAATCGCAAACAACGCGTCACAGGATTATGGGAATTGTAAATACCGACGATTATCAGATTGTATATTCGGATACACCGGGCATTTTAAAACCAAATTACAAATTACAGGAAAAAATGATGCGATTTGTTGGTACTGCTCTTGAAGATGCCGATATCGTATTATATATAACCGATGTTGTTGAAACTTTTGATAAAAATCAGCAATATATAGACCGATTGGCAAAAGTTGAAGTTCCTGTTTTGTTGTTGATTAATAAAATTGATCTGACCAATCAGGATAAACTTGAATCGCTTGTGGAAACTTGGAGCAAGATTCTTCCTAAAGCAGAAATATTACCCATTTCGGCTTTAAAAAACTTCAATCTTGATGTTGTTTTTAAACGTATTGTAGAATTACTACCAGAAGGACATCCATATTTTCCCAAAGACTCTTTAACGGATAAAACGGAAAGATTTTTTGTGTCTGAAATTATTCGTGAAAAAGTTTTATTGAATTATCAAAAAGAAATTCCTTACTCTGTTGAAATTGAGGTTGAAGAATTTATTGATACAGAGAAACTGTTGCGAATTCGAGCCATAATTCATGTTGTAAGACCATCGCAAAAGGGAATAATTATTGGCCATAAGGGGCAGGCTCTTAAAAAAACAGGCACCGATGCAAGAATAGATATTGAAGCTTTTTTTGATAAAAAGGTTTTTCTTGAATTATATGTGAAAGTAAGTAAAGACTGGCGCGATAATGACAGGCCATTAAGAAGTTTTGGTTATAACGCATAATCAAATCACAATGCACAAATACCAAAAAACAGAATCATAAAAAATATTAATTTGGAATTTGAGTTTAGATATCTTATTTAAAATATTATGCAAGAGTTAGAAGTAAAAACATATAATTTCACTGTTCAAGGAATTGGACTAATAAAAAGTCTTGAAAAGGAATTTCCTGAAAAAGTAAATTCTGAATTAAGACAAAACATAGGAAATGTTTCATTAAAATTTATGGATGCTCTGGACGCACAAGAGAATGAAAATTTCGCAAAAAATATTCGAGAGTGCAGCTCAAGCACTATGAAATCGGAAGAATTATTGACCGAAATGGGTACAATTCAAAATGAAACATTCGAAAACCAAAAGAACGCATTAATTAAAGAATCAAAAATTATTCGCGAACGATTGGATACCATTATTAAAAAACTTATTTATTAAAATATAGAACATGATTGTAGCGATTGTAGGAAGGCCAAATGTAGGGAAATCGACTCTTTTTAACCGTTTAACAGAATCAAAACAAGCAATTGTTGATGAAGTAAGTGGTGTAACCAGAGACCGATTATATGGAAAATCAGAATGGGCAGGGAAAGAGTTTTCTGTAATTGATACAGGAGGATATATTAGAAATTCTGATGATGTTTTCGAAGAAGAGATAAGAAAGCAAGTAGATATTGCTATAGATGAAGCAAACCTAATTTTATTTGTTGTTGATGTAACCAGTGGAGTTACCGATTTAGATGAAACCGTTGCTGGAATTCTTCGTAAATCAAATAAGAATGTCATTATAGTTTCAAATAAGGTTGATAATAATCAAAGAATTGTAGATTCGCATGAGTTCTATAAATTCGGATTGGGTGAACCATTTTGTATTTCTTCGATAAATGGAAGTGGTACTGGAGAGCTTTTAGATAAAGTTGTTTCTTACATTGAAGAAAAGCAAGCTGAAGAAGAGCTTGATATACCTAAATACACAGTTATTGGGAGACCTAATGTTGGAAAATCATCTTTAATTAATGCTTTAATTGGAGAAGAAAGAAATATAGTAACACCAATATCTGGTACAACAAGAGATTCTATTTACACGAGATATAATAAATTCGATCAGGATTTTTATTTAATAGACACAGCTGGAATACGAAAAAAAGCTAAAGTAACTGAAAACCTTGAATTTTATTCGGTACTACGGTCAATACGCGCTTTAGAAGCAGCCGATGTTTGTTTATTATTAATTGATGCCACTCAAGGTGTTGAATCTCAGGATTTGAATATTATTAGAATGACCAAAAAAAATAACAAAGGTTTGGTTGTTTTATTTAATAAATGGGATTTGATTGAAAAAGAAACTAATACAGCAAAAGAATATACAAGAATAATAAAGGAAAAAATAGCTCCTTTTGTAGATATTCCAATCATATTTACATCCGTAATAAATAAACAAAGGATTCATAAAGTTCTTGAAGAAGCTAAAAAAGTATATGAAAACCGAAAAAGAAAAATTACTACTTCGAAGCTAAATGAAGTTATGCAGGAGATAATAAGCGCAAACCCTCCTCCTTCTATTAAAGGGAAATTTGTGAAAATTAAATATATTACTCAGTTAAATACTTTCTATCCTTCGTTTGTGTTTTTTTGTAATTTACCTCAGTATGTAAAAGAACCGTACAAGAGATATCTTGAAAATAAACTGAGGGAAAATTTTGATTTTACAGGAACGCCTATTCAGGTTTACATGAGAAAAAAATAAAACAGTGAAAAAAAACATTTTCTTCATCATATTAATATCAATACTATTTCTGAAATGTGAAAAAGCAGAGACATATTCAGAGATACCTGAAATTAAATATACTAGGTTTAATGTGATAGAAGGCGATGGAGATTATACTGTTGCAAATGGTATTTTAACATTTTCTTTTGTTGATGGAGATGGAGATATTGGGTTTGGCGAAAACAAAGACACGACATTATCTCAGGAATATGATATTTTTATTTGCGAATATTATTTTCTGAATGATACGTTCACGTTAAATGACACCATTAATTATTGGATGCCTTATTTTGAAGAGGGAATATATAGGGAAAGTATAATGGGAAGTATTGATGTCATATTACCCCAAACCATACTTTCACCTGATACTATAAGATATGAATTTTATATACTTGATCGTGCCGGTCATAAAAGCAATATTGAAGTAACACCTGAAATTATTTACTCAGAACTGTTGAAACAATAGTTTACTTAATTTGTTTTCTTCATAAATAAAACTGAATGCAAAAATGTTAATTACAAAAAACATCAAAATGGCCGATGTAATTCATATGAATTACTTTACTTTATCGGCGCTTAATCGTTTTGGTATTGAGCTTGGATTTGGTGACAAATCAGTTGAAGTTGTCTGCAAAGAATATAAGGTTGATCCCGAATTTTTCCTTGAGATAGCTAATACCTTTGTGAATAAAGACTATTTTCCTAAAAAGCACCTTCAGACTTTTTCTGTAAAGTTAATTACAGATTATCTGCAAAAAACTCATCATTACTACCATAAAGTAAAAGTACCGGAAATAGAATTGCTTATTGAGAATATGGTTGAATCATGTTATACTCAAAAAGATAACATGGTTTTGCTTAAAAAATTCTTTAATGATTATAAAAACGAATTATTAAATCATACTCAACGAGAAGAAGAAGTTGTGTTTCCATATACAATTGCTATTGAAAATGCTTTTCTAAATCAAAATCCTGACGAATCTATTTTACATATGATGGAAACATACTCAATAGATGTATTTGAGAATGAGCATGACAACATTGAAGAAAAGTTGTTTGATTTGAAAAATATTATTATTAAATACCTGCCTGCTCCCAAAGATCAAAGACTATGTAATAAGTTACTTTATGAATTATTCAACCTTGAACAGGATTTAAATGATCACTCGAGAATTGAAGAAAAAGTTTTGGTTCCGAAAATCAGAGAAATGGAAAAACAAATTATCAATAATTTCACAAACCGGTAATAAAAATGGCTAAAATAACATTTGCTATATGTGAAAAATCATTCCTTATTCGTAAAGGTTTGGCATCTGTTATTGAAAAAATTCCTGACACTAAAATAATCCAACAAATTGAAAATGCTGAAGAATTAATTGTTTCTGCAAATAACTGTGAAGCAGATTATCTAATTTTAAATAAAAAATTTACTACTGATCCTAAAGTAAAGAAAGTTTTATCTGCTTTTTCAGGAACTACGCGTTTTATTTTACTTGTAAACGATAACAACAATAAAGTTTCTGGAATATATTATGACGGTATTATAGATGTCAATGACACACAAAATTTTATTTTAAAGAAAATAAAAGAAATTACAGGAAAAAATGCAGTTATTCAGAAGAATGTTATTCCTGGAGAAATTAGCAAACGTGAAGCAGATATTCTTAAAAATATAGCTTTAGGTTTTTCAAACAAAGAAATTGCTGATAAATTATTTATAAGTGTACATACTGTTGTAACTCACCGAAAAAATATAACCCGGAAACTGGGTATTAAAACAGTTCCGGGTTTAACAATTTATGCTATTATTAATAAGTTAATTGATATTGATAAAGCAGAATAGTTATATTCTCACTCCCATAAACAATACATCATCAACTTGTTGTAATTTTCCTCTCCAATCATTAAAAATATTTCCAACATATTCATTCTGTTCTTCCATTGATTTATTACATACATCAGCAAGCATATTTTTCACCCTGTCAAGTTTAAATTTCTTACCTCTTGGTCCACCAAACTGATCAGGATAACCATCTGAAAACATATATATAATATCTCCCTGGTGTAACTGAAATCCAATATTTTCAAACCGTTTCTTAGCCTTTGGATCTCCTCCAATTGATGCTTTTGTTCCCTTAACGTATTGTAGTTCTTTATCTTTATAAAGAATTAATGGCCGCATAGCTGAAGCAAATCTCATATAATATGTTTTGACGTCAATTTCACAAACGATAATATCCATACCATCGTGTGCTCTTTCAGCATCTATATTCTGATTTAAGGTTCCTTGTAATTCTTTATCAAGATTCTCTAAAACTGCAGAAGGAGAATTGATATCTTTTCTTAAACAAATATCTTTAATTAATGTAGTCCCGATCATAGACATGAATGCTCCCGGAACACCGTGTCCTGTTGAGTCTGCACAAACAATCAGAAATTTATCCTCATTCACTTTTTCATACCAGTAAAAATCACCACTAACTATATCTCGTGGCTTGTAATATACAAAAGCTCCTGAGAAATTATCATCGATCGTATTTACTGAAGGTAATATACTCTGTTGAATTCTCTGAGCATAATTTATACTATCGGTAATATCCCTGTTTTTAATTTCAAGCTCTTCTTTTTGTGCATATACTTCTTTGGTTCTTTTCTGCAGTTCGTTTTCAAGATATTCCTGCATGGCTTTCTGCTTTTTCTCACGATTCTTAATATACCAGTATATAATACTTACACCCGATATTATTGCAAGAGTTATAAACCACCATGTTTTCCAGAAAGGAGGCCTAATGCTTATTTTTATTTCAAGAGGTTCTTCAACGCAAAAACCTTCAGAATTACAAGCTTTTAAAATAAAGGTGTAGTTTCCATCCTCAACTCTAGGATATGAAGCTTTCCTGCTTTCTGTAATATCCGACCATTCGAGATCGTAGCCTTCAAGCTTATACTGATACGAAACTCCTTTAGGATCGCTATAACTTAAGCCTGCAAATTCAATATTTAGCTTGTAAATTTTATAAGGCAGAACAATTGGTTTATTAAAATCAACTTGATTTTCTGAAAATAATACCTGTGTGATATTAAGTTTTGGAGGGAATTTATTTTCCTTCTCTTTTGAATTATCATAAACAACTAAGCCATCTGTAGTTCCTGTTAAAATGACTCAGTTTTTTTGCTTAATTGTAGCATTATAATTGCAATCGCCTTTTATACCTTTTTCAGAAGAAAATATTTTTACTTCTCCTGTATTTATATCAATACTGCTCATTCCTAAGCCATGACCAATCCATACTTTGCTAACATTATCAGCAATAGCACTATAGCAGTAGTTTGATTTTAAACCATTATCTGTAGAATAATGTAATATACTGTCTTGTTCGAACTTAAAAACACCATCTCCGTACGTAACAGCCCAAAAATTTCCATTTACATCTTCAGTAATTGAATTGAATACTAAATTTACATTACCAGCAATTGAATAATTTAATTCACTGTTTAAAACAAAAATCCCATGACTTCTGGTTGCAACCCAAGGATTATTATCTGAATCAATAAAAACAGACTTAATATCGTTGTGCGGCAATCCTTGTGCTGTATTAAACAGTTCATGCTTACCTGTATTCAAATCAAATTCAAGAACACCGTTCTGCGTTGAAACCCACACTTTACTATCAGTTCCTGCAATATGGTTAATACTATTACCCATTGAATTATTAGACCTGTAAAATGATCTTACCTTATTTGTGTTTACATCTAACTGATATATTCCATTTTTTTCGGTTCCGATCCATATTTTTTGATTTGATTCAGTATAAATAGCAATTACTTTGTCTTTAGGTAATCCATTAGCGGTTTTAATAATACTATGTTCGTTATTACTTTTATCTATCTTAACAATTACTTCATTTCCTCCAAGCCATAAATAAGAATCGGTCTCAGCAACAGACAAAACGTTTTTATTTAAAGCATCTATATCCTGATACTGAATAGTCAAAGCTTCATCAACAGAAAAAGACAATCCATTTCCAAAAGTACCTATCCAAAAATTTCCTTCCCAATCTTGATAAACTGTTTTTATATAATTATTAGATAAACCATTCTCTGTTGAATAATGAACAATGTCTTTGTAAGTAAATTCTTGTTTATTATCTGGTATTAATTTGTAAATACCTTTCCCAAAGGTATTTACCCATAAAGTATTCTCATTATCTTCCAAAACAGACTGTACATTTTCATATGCAAGTTCATATTTCTCACCAATATTTTTAAGCACATATGAATCGAACATTTCACCTTTAGCTTCAATTAAAAAGAAACCAGAATCTTCAGTTCCAACCCAGAATATATTATCCTTTTTCCCTTTCTTTATTGACTGAACAGTAATATATTCAAGCTCCTTTATTGGGTACTCCTTTATAAAACTATCGTCTTTATATTTGTATAAGCCCAGGCCTTCAGAAGTTCCAATTAAGAAATTATTATTCCCTGCAAATTGTATTGCATATATTAGTTCCCCTGAAAAATCTTCACTAAAAACCTCAACACTAAAATCCTTGTTCACTTTAAGTAAACCAGAATTTTGAGAAGCTATAAAAACATTCCCCTTGTCATCACCGGTAATACCAACAATTGCACTTTTTACATCCTCAGAAGTTTCAAGTAATTTAAATTCACTTCCATTATACATTGTAATCTCACCAGAATTATGTCCAAACCAAAGCATTCCGTTAGCATCAAGATATGAAGAAGTTACAAAGCCATTGGTAAGTGAATCATCCATTTCACTTACAATAAATTCAAATCCATCAAACCTACATAATCCTTCTCCAGTTCCAATCCAGATAAAACCATTATTATCCTCGGCAACTGTATATACAAAAGGATGACTAAGACCTTCCTCAATATTAAACTCCTTAAACTGATATACTTGTCCAAACAAATTTTGAATAAAAAATACCAACAAAGTAATTATAGCAAACTTATTTCGTGAACGATTCATAGTTAGATTAATTAGATTTTTTCTTTACACCGATTGAATATTTGTATTTTGGAACACCACCAATAGGAATAGTATAAAATGGTAATAATTCGCCATACTGGTTTTTAACTGAAATAACAACATTGTTATTTTTAACCACTGGCGACTTTTTCTTTATAAACTGAAAATCGAGTGATGTATTTTTTTCCTCTTCAATAATTGCAAATTCACTTTGAGTCCATCCATCATCTCCTGAAATTTTACATGGCAATCCTGCTCTTCCAACCGAAACTACTCTTATAATTCCATCATTATCCCAATCGAAGTTCTTTTGTACAACCTTAATTGTGCGATCATCAATATAAGGATAAATATGCGAAACTTCATTAGGATCATTGTGCATTCTGAAGCTATATTCATATGCAAAGGCATTTGCACCTTCTATTCTTTTATTTTCTGTTTGCGATGTGCTAACAAAATATTGATACATATTACCATCATCACCAATGCTTCCTTCACATATTATTTTAAAGACATAACCACCATACTTTTCAACCAGTTCACCTTCGGTTGGATTAAACGGGCCAAATGTATACCAGTTATTATCATACCTTGGATTTTCACCAAATGTTTTTGTAGCTAATAGGTTTCCGCTTTTATAATTACCAACAGGATCAATTCCCTGTGCATCTTTATTCTCAAAACAATCTATACCACCATATACAGCATATGTCATTTTTGTATCCCAGAAACCATTTATCTCATCAATTTCTCCACCACAATCAGGATCAAAAACCCTAATAAATATTGGGCTTGTATGTTCTGTTGGAATCAAAATAAAAAATGTTTGCGAGTAATCATCATCTCCCCACGATGGCTCTGCTTTTGGACCAAAGGTCATTAATGATGGAATATTCTCATCTTCAGCAGGAACAGGCTGAGAAAACATATTCAAACTAAACATAAATAAAAATCCAATAATCGCTATTTTTTTCATAATAATTTTAATTTTCTGACAATCGTTTCAAATCAATTTACTTCTTTATCTTCCTCGTTCTTTCATGTTACCTACAACCACGATATTTTTATAAACCCCGCGCTTTTCTGTATTTCCATCTCGATCTTTTTTACTAACAACACCAAGTTGCACAATATAGTTCCCGATTGAAGTATAAACATGTCTGGTTTCAACACCTCTTGTTTTTCTTCCATCTCCCAGATCCCAATAATATCTGTAAATATTAAAATCTTTTACATTAGTCTTTCTTCCATCAAAAAACACTTCCTTTCCGACCTCAACAGTGTCTGGAGCATTAATATACACTTGTTCGATATCTTCAACTTTTAATTCATAGGTAGCCTGAGTATAAAAAACTTCTCCTGTTAACTTATCAATTACATTCAATTCAAGCGTATAATCACCAGGACCATTATAACAATGCTCAACTTCAATTCCTCTTTCTCTTTTTCCATCCCCGAACTTCCATTCATATGCATACATTAGAGAGTCTGGATTTTGTGCGCCACCTTCATACAAAACATAACAATAGTCGGTCTCCTCTTGCCGTTTTGAATTCTCAAACATTGGATATAAAGGTGTAAATGAATATATATCATCAGATTTTCGTTGTCGATCTGAACAAAACATACCAGTTTTTTTAAAGGCATCAATTATTAGTCCATAATCATTGTATCTTGAATTTATCGGAGGATCCATATGAATTGGTTTATGCCACTCTCCATTTACCTTTTCTGAGTAAAAAATATCTAAACGCCCTATACTTTCATGTTCATCAGAAGAAAAATATAAACGTCCTGAACTATGGATAAATGGAAAATATTCATTTCCTTCTGTATTTATGTTAGGTCCAAGATTTTGAGGTTCTCCCCAGCTATTCCCTGTTTTTTCACAAACATATATATCTGTTCCACCATAACCTCCATCCATATCCGAAACAAAATACAAGTACTGATCATCCTCACTCATTGAAGGATGTGCAAAATTAAATTCCGAATTATTGTATTGAAAAGGAGTTGGTTCACTCCACTCTCCAATTCTTCGGTTATATTTTGAATAATATATTCCAAGCACATTATATTTATCAATCGAATTTCCGATTTTCTTTTTTGAATTTATATTTCTGCTAAAATATATTTCTGAACCTCTTCCATTAAAAGTAGCCGGTCCTTCATTAAAATGTGATTTAAATATTTTTGCTAAAATCTCAGGTTCACCCCAATCATCTTTTGTTTCTTCCACTTTGTAGATATCATATAAAGGAAGATTTTCCTTTTCATCGGAATAATTAATAAAAATTGAATTTTTACGGTTTGAGCAAAACACAATATCACCTTTATGATATATCGGCGAGATTTCATCATATTTTTCAGTATTAAAAGATAATAAGCTTATAGTATAATCCTGAGCATGCGAAACAAAACTGGATATCACAATCAATATTATAACTAATATAGTATCAACTTTTCTCATATTAAAAATATCTTGGACTTGTTGCTCTTACTTTATACCTAAAATCATATCGTAAAATTATCTCGAGAGATCCACTATGTTGACTTGAAAAATCACCAATTCCTAAATCATAAGCAACACCAGCTCTAATCTGATGGTTTACCTGATATTCAGCCATAATTACTATTTCATCACTACTTCTGTAAGAACCTCCGAACCATACTGTATTAAATAAAATCAAATTTGCTCCTGCATCAATTTGAAAAGGATTATCCAATCGATACCTAAATAAAAAAGAAGGTTTTACTTGTAGATTTTCAGAAAAACGTATCAAATAACCTCCGGTGACCAAAAAATCATAATTATCTGGACCAAAAGACATTGTTTTTTGTGAACTTTTCAATTCGTAAGATAAAAATTTTGGTACAGATATTCCAAAATAATAATCTTCATTATAGTAATATGCTCCGACACCGAAATTAGGAAAAAACTCCGATTCATTATTTAATAAAGGATCAGTTTGTGTTTCTTCCGGATTTGCTTTAATATCTGCAAAATTACCCTGAAAAAAAGTAGCTCCAGCTTTTAAACCCAAGGAAAGTTTCCCATTTCCAAGTTTAAATCTGAATGCATAATTTCCATAAATATCATAATAATCAGAAACTCCTATTTGTTCATGGAAAATAAAAATACCAACTGCATTTTTTTCATCTTTAAAAGGTGCATGACTACTTAAGGTCTGTGTTATAGGTGCACCTTCAAAACCAATCCACTGATTCCTGTATAATATTATATTACTAAAACATTCACGACTTCCAGTATAAGCAGGGTTTATTGCCAAACCATTTACATCATACTGACTATATACCGGTTCATATCTCTGACCAATTTTAAAATCGCCATCCTGAGAAAAGCCAGTATTCTGTACAACTATAAAGAATAATATTAATATGGAAATCTTTCTAATCATTAACCTCTTTTAATTATGATAAATCCTTTGTGTGAGTCTGATGTTCCATTTTTATTTTTAACCATTAGCAAATAATAGTATGTATCTTCAGGCAAATCAATCCCTTTTTCATTTTTACCATCCCATTCCAAATCATCTGAATCTCCTACTTTTCCGAAAACCTCGGTTCCCCATCGATTAAATATAATAATTTTATATTCAGCAGCATTTTCAAGACCATTAAACTTTAAATAGTCGTTTATACCATCTCCATTAGGAGTAAAACCTGTTGGTGTAAAAATTTCTTGCAAACTAATAACCAAGGAATCAACCTGTGCTATACATTCTCCCTTCCATACGTTCCATTGTATAATTATTCCTTCCCTTGTGTCATCAACAAGATCTGAAATATTTGTTATTCTGCTTTCTGGGTTATCAATAATCCCATACCCTTGAATAATTTCCCATAATGAAGTCGTATCTGCAACATTATCAGGATTACTATAAGTTCCATTTAGCTCAAATTTATCAACGAAGAATAATGAAGTATCACTTCCTGCATCAATATCTGAAATCGGCTGATATAAAGTTAAGTTAACTTCGGCAGAATCAACACAATGCCAGTTCGTTTCTTTCCATTTATAGGTATATAGTCCTGCTTTATCCACTAAAATTACTGCATTTGGTAAAGTGTTATCATTATCTGCATAGCTTTTTATTCCATTTTCTGAGATTTGAGTCCATAATCCATTACCTAAGCTTTTAACTGCCTTTAGTGTGTAGTCAAGTGAGCAAACCTCTTCATCAGGACCAGCGTTACTGCTCGGATTACCGTATGCAACAATTTTCACCAGACCTGTCATATCGGTAGCCTCACAACCATAGTCATCTATAACAGAGAATACAGTAAGGTCAAACACGTGATTTGTAAGATCGGTTATGGGATTAACTGGTATATTATTCAAACCTGCACTTAACGCATTCTTAGTAAATTCATCAGCTCCATCACTATAAGTTAAGGAATAAGGTTCCTGACCCGAGCTAATAGTGAAATCCAGAATTATTTCCTCTCCACTGCAAATTGTATCTTCAAAATCTGCAATAGTGGCAATAGGTAAATCCAAAATGTTTATTTCTAAAGTATCGGTATAACTTTCACATGCACCTGAAATAACATGTCTTCTAAAATAAATTTTTGAAGTTAAAGGAACAGATTGGTAATCTTCAGTGTCGGAATTAGCAACTATTTCA
>DAOUTQ010000064.1 GCA_030668615.1 Bacteroidales bacterium
ATGTATTCAGCAGCAACTCTGTCTTCCTGAGTTCCAGGATATCTTCCTTTAAGAGAGTCACTTGCCAAAAAATAAATATGATTATAGAGCTCATTTTTTGTTATATCAGGATCAACCTTTGATGAGGAGCAGGATAAAACAAATCCAAAAATGAATACTGTCAGAATTAAAAAAGATTGTTTTTTCATAGTTTTATTTTTACCAGTAAAATTGTGTATAATAAGTTGAAATATTATTATTATTATCAATAACAAATAATTCAAGTTCATGTTCTGTGTTTTTTTCTATTCTTTCGCTATCCATAATGTAAAATAGCAAATCGTTTTTCTGATCATATTCAAATAAAGCCCAATTATTGTCAATATAACCGTTATAAGATTTTATACCTGAGAGTTTATCAGTAATCAATAATTTGATAGTGTTGTTTTTTGTATAAGTAAAATCCGACACTGGCTTAATTTGAGGCGAGATAGTATCTAATAAAACAACAAAGTCGCCAAAGTTTTTTGTCTCAGAAACAATATTTCCATTAATTATTGTACCTCCAATTGCATTTATTTCACCATCCTCAAGCAGTTCTGCAATAAAGGCTTTATCTGATAATTTCTCGGGTAAATTTATAGTTTTAATAGAAATTAAATATGCCTTATTTAAAGGAGTATATATGTTATGCACGTGATGTATATTTGAAAAAGTTTTGTAGTTAGGTTCTGATTTGTAATATTTAAAATTTATACTTTCAAATAGTGACCTTTCTGGAATAACTATTTTAATTTCGTTGCTTTCAAAAATATTTTCATCTTCCCATTTCATGTAATTATTTTCTATTGAATCGCAAATATTGCGTATTGAAAAATCTGGCAATTGACCAATTGCATTTAATAAGAGTTCTGATTTATTTCCATTTACATCGGTAGCAATAAATTTGATATTATATGTAGTGTCATTTATAAATGAGTAAACACCTTTATTTATGTCTGATTTGTATATACTTAGATTATTATTTGGAGCAATAAATGTTTTTTGTATTGTTTTTTCTGATCTCATTTTCTCTGCATAATCAATGTGGCTTTTTACATATCCGGTTTCGTAAAATGAGAATTTATCAATTGAATGTTTATATATCAACAATGTATCAATAAATACTGATAAAGTATGTATTCCACATTTATTTCGTGAATTATTTAAAAAATCATTCATTTCAATACCAAACCCAACATCTCCTGATAGATATATTTGATTAGTATCTACTTTTGAATAATATCCATTAACCTTTTTTAATTTAAGATACCGTGGCTTGTTTTTGCCGTTTACTTTACTATAATTGTTTATAGGATAAATAGCTAAACTATAAAATACAGGAGGGATATTATCTTCTACATCAAAATTAAAAAACAATGGATTAATTGGTATTTGATTATTTGTTTCCCTTACTTCAAAATGCAAATGAGGACCTTCTGAACTTCCGGTATTTCCTGAGTATCCAATTATTTCACCTTTGTTTACCTTTAATTCGTCTTTTTTCGGAAAATAGTTTATTTCGTATTCACTATTTTGATACTGAATTTCTTTTGTCAGTTTATCAAAAACAGAGTTAAATTTACTTAAGTGTCCATATACCGTTGTGTATCCATTCGGGTGTTTTAAATATAAAGTTTTTCCATAACTGTTAACTGATATTTTAATTCTTGAAACATATCCACCATCAACTGCATAAATCTTTTTGCCCGAAACACCCTGGGTTTTAATATCTATACCGGAGTGAAAATGAGTAGAACGGATTTCTCCAAAATTTCCTGATAAATAGATTGGAAAGTCAATAGGAGAAAGAAATTCAATGTTTTTATAATTAGTCTGACTAAACGTTAAGAATGATAATAATAGTAAGGAAAATAATAGACTCAACTTTTTATATTGCATTATTTTATATAAATTTATACAGGTTTATTAATGAAATAGTTTTATAACAACAAAACTAAAATTAAATTTGTTTTATAATAAAAATTAAAGAATTATTATTTTAAAAATAGCGATAGCTATATTAGTTTTGCAGTTGCTTTTATTTTAGAATCATGGAAATTGAACAAAAAGATATCGTTGTAACATTAAAGGATAAGGTAAAAAAGTTGTTATCTTTGTACAATAACTTAAAAGCAGAAAATACAGAACTTAAAAATCAAACTGAAGAATACAAAACACAGATAAAAAATAAAGACGCTGAATTAGATTTCTTGAAAAATAAATATAATAAGCTTAAATTAGCAAAAAGTCTTTTAGCATCTACAGGTGATAGTCACGATGCTAAAATAAAGATTAATAGAATTGTGCGGGAGATTGACAAATGTATTGCTCTTTTGAACAGATAGAATCTGAATAGATAATGGAAGATAAATTATCAATAAGGGTTAATGTTGCAGATAGATATTATCCACTTAAAATTGACAGAAAAGACGAGGAGAAAATTCGCAAAGCAGCGAAAATGATAAATGAAAAGGTGTTGCAATATAAACAAAGGTATACCGATAAGGATATACAGGATTTTTTAGCAATGGCATCATTGCAATATGTAATTAAAGTTATAGAATGTGATAATAATCCTGAATCAACACCTGTTTTGGAAGAATTGAAAGATCTGGATAACGAATTAAATGAATTTCTAAAAAGAGAGTACTAACGTTCTTATAAATGTAAATAAAGAAATTGCCCGTATTATTTCTTTAATATCTGTGAGACTCAACACTTTACAAATTGGAGTAAAGCTTATTTAATCGAGGGCAGGCCCCATTCCGATTCGTCGGAATTCCTTAGGGAACAGAGGACGTCCAAAATTGAGTAGCAACTCCACCCATGTCAATTGGGGTCTTTAGAGAATTGAAGATAATAATGCGGGTTTTTTTATAATATAAATTAAACATAAAAGAGATGATTATATCAACAATATTAGGAGCGGTTTCGGTAGCTGTAGTAGGTGTTATAGCTGCTTCAGTTGCTTTACTCGTAGGAGGATTTATTTCCTATTTTATTTGGGATAAAGCCCTGGGAACGAAAAGCAAGAAAATAGTTAAAGAGGCAGAATCTGAAGCCGAAGTGATAAGAAAAGATAAAATACTTCAGGCGAAAGAAAAATTTTTACAATTAAAAAGTGAACACGAAAGAGAAATAAATGAACGTTCACATAAATTGATTGTTGATGAAAATAAATTTAAGCAGAAAGAGAATTCTCTTTCTCAGAAATTTGAAGAAAATCAAAGAAAAGGAAAAGAAATTGATGTAATTCGGGAAAACTTGAAAGTTCAGATGGATCTTGTTGAAAAACGGGGAGAAGAGCTTGACAGGATGCATAAGCAACAAGTAGAGCAATTAGAAGCAATTTCTGGTCTGTCTGCTGAGGAAGCTAAAGAACAATTAACCGAATCTTTAAAGGCAGAAGCAAAAACCGATGCTATGTCTGAGATCAATGAGATTATGGAAGAGGCCAGAATGACAGCTAATAAAGAAGCTAAGCGAATTGTTGTTCAGACAGTTCAAAGGGTTGCTACAGAATCGGCTGTTGAGAATTCTGTAACTGTTTTTAATATAGATAACGATGAAATTAAAGGACGTATTATTGGAAGAGAAGGTAGAAATATTCGTGCTTTAGAAGCTGCAACTGGAGTTGAAATAATTGTTGATGATACACCTGAGGCAATCATTCTTTCAGCATTTGACCCTGTTCGTCGTGAAATAGCCAGATTGGCTCTACATCAATTAGTTACAGACGGAAGGATACATCCTGCCAGAATAGAGGAGGTTGTTCAGAAAACTCAGAAACAAATTGAAGAAGAAATAATTGAAATAGGAAAAAGAACAACTATTGATCTTGGTGTTCATGGTTTACATCCTGAAATAATAAGATTAATTGGTAAAATGAAATACCGTTCTTCATACGGACAAAACTTACTACAACACTCGCGTGAGGTAGCTAATTTATCAGCAATAATGGCTTCAGAGTTAGGACTTAATCCTAAGTTAGCAAAACGAGCCGGATTGTTACATGATATTGGAAAGGTGCCGGATGATGAGCCGGAATTACCACACGCTATCTTAGGTATGAAAATAGCTGAAAAGTATAAAGAAAAAGCTGAAATTTGTAATGCAATTGGAGCCCACCACGATGAGGTTGAAATGACTTCATTAATTTCTCCTATTATTCAGGTGTGTGATGCTATATCAGGAGCACGTCCAGGGGCTAGAAGAGAGGTTGTAGAATCATACATTAAACGATTAAAAGATCTTGAAGAATTAGCTTTGGCTCATCCCGGTGTAATGAAAACATATGCAATTCAGGCTGGTAGGGAATTGCGTGTAATTGTTGGAAGTGAAAAAGTAAGTGATGAGGATGCTGAAAAGCTTTCTTTTGAGATTTCTCAGAAGATACAAAACGAAATGACATATCCTGGTCAAATTAAAATAACTGTAATTAGAGAGACAAGAGCTATTAATTACGCAAAATAATAATTAGTATTCTATATTAAAAGCTCTGATTTATTAGAGCTTTTTTTTGTAAGACATATTTTTATTAGTAATATAACTATGATGAATATAAAGATGGTAGACCTTAAGGGTCAATACGATAAGATAAGAGAAGAGATTAATAAAGGAATTCAGGATGTTATTAATTCTACTTCCTTTATAAATGGTCCACAAGTAAAAGAATTTAATGAAAATCTTTCAGATTATCACGGAGGGATTAATGTTGTTTCTTGTGCTAATGGAACAGATGCTTTACAAATTGCTCTAATGTCCTTAGACTTACAGCCTGGTGATGAGGTTATAGTTCCGGTTCATACATATGTTGCAACTGCAGAAGTTATTGCTTTATTAAGATTAAAGCCAGTTTTTGTTGATGTACATCCTGAGTTATTCACCATTGATATTGAGAAGATTGAAGGAAAAATAACAAAAGATACAAAAGCAATTGTTCCTGTTCATCTATATGGCCAATGTGCAGATATGGAAGTCATTATGGAAATTGCTTCAAAGCATAACTTATATGTAATTGAAGATACAGCTCAAGCTATTGGTGCGATTTATACATTTTCTAATGGAGAAAAAGCTATGGCCGGTACAATTGGGGATATTGGTACTACTTCCTTTTTTCCTTCCAAGAATCTTGGATGTTATGGTGATGGAGGTGCTATGTTTGTTAAAAATGATGAACTAACAAAGAAATGCCATATGATTGCGAATCATGGACAAAGTGTTAAATATCATCATGATATAATTGGATGTAATTCAAGACTTGATACAATCCAGGCCGCAATATTAAATGTTAAGCTAAAATACATTGATGATTATACGCATGCAAGGCAGAAGGCTGCAGAAATTTATAATGAATTGTTAAAAGATGTATCAGGAGTTAAAACTCCTAAAGTTTCAGATTCTTCTACTCATGTTTATCATCAATACACCTTAATTCTTGATGAAAGCATAAATAGAAATGATTTACAAGCATTTCTTAAAAATAAAGGAATTCCTTCAATGATATATTATCCGGTACCTTTGCATAAACAAAAAGCATATGAAAAGGAATTAGATTCTGGAGAAATTTTTCTGGTTACAGAAAGATTATCAAATACCGTCTTGTCACTGCCAATTCATACTGAATTAACCAAAGAAGAACAAGAATTTGTTGTATCTTCGTTAATTGAATTCTTGAACAAATAGCTATGGATTTTTTCGCACATGAAACTGCTGTAATTGATGCAGGATGCCAGATTGGAGAAGGAACAAAGATTTGGCACTTCTCTCATATTATGCCGAATTGTAAAATTGGAAAGGATTGTAATATTGGGCAGAATGTAGTTATATCTCCCGAAGTAATTCTGGGTAATAAAGTAAAAGTTCAAAATAATGTATCAATATATACTGGTGTAATTTGTGAAGATGAAGTTTTTCTTGGACCTTCAATGGTTTTTACAAATATTACAAACCCCAGATCAGCGATAATTAGAAAAGATCAATATGAAAAAACTCTGGTTAAAAAAGGAGCATCAATTGGAGCAAACGCAACAATTGTATGTGGTAATAATATTGGAGAGTATTCTTTTATAGGAGCTGGTTCGGTTGTTACTAAGGAAGTAAAACCATATGCTTTGATAGTTGGTAATCCTGGGAAACAAATAGGCTGGATGAGTGAGTTTGGCCATCGTCTTAATTTTAATAGCAATGGCATTGCAGTTTGCCCTGAAAGTAAAGAAGAATATATTATGGAAAAAAACAATGTAACAAAAAAGATAAAGTAATTATGGCAAAAATTCTTGTTACAGGGTCTGCTGGTTTTATTGGTTCTCATCTTACAGAACTATTGTTGAAAAAAGGTTTTAATGTTATCGGTCTTGATAACATTAATGATTATTATGATGTTAATTTGAAGTTTGGAAGATTAGAAAAGGCCGGAATTCAGCAGGATTCAATAAAGTATAATGAATTAACTACTTCAGTAATCAATACTAATTATAAATTTATAAAACTAAATCTGGAAGATAGGGAGAATCTAAGTAGGCTATTTGAAAAAGAAAAATTTGATGTAGTTGTTAATCTTGCTGCCCAGGCAGGTGTGAGATATAGTCTTGAAAATCCGATGGCATATATCGATAGTAATATTATAGGATTTACAAATATTTTAGAAGCTTGTAGACATAATTCTATTAAGCATTTAGTATACGCAAGTAGCTCAAGTGTTTATGGCTTAAATAAAAGAATGCCATTTAGTACTAACGATAATGTTGATCATCCTATTAGTTTATATGCCGCTAGCAAAAAGTCAAATGAACTGATGGCTCATACATACAGCTACTTATACAATCTTCCAACCACAGGCTTGCGTTTTTTTACTGTTTATGGTCCATGGGGCAGGCCCGATATGGCATTATTTATATTCACAAAAGCAATATTGGGAGGTAAACCTATTCAGGTTTATAATCATGGAAATATGCAGCGTGATTTTACTTATATTGATGATATAGTTTTGGGAATAATGAAGGTAATTGAAAATCCTCCCAAAGGAAAACAGACTGCAGAAAAAACATCAGAATCAATAGCCCCATATAAAATATATAATATTGGTAATAGTGCTCCAGTAAAATTAATGGATTTTATAAAAGCGATTGAAGAAAATCTGAAAATAACTGCACAAAAGGAAATGCTTCCTTTACAGCCAGGAGATGTTGAAAGAACTTATGCAGATGTTTCAGGATTAATGGAGGATTTAAATTATAAACCTGAAACTGATATTAAAATTGGTGTACAGAAGTTTATTGAGTGGTATAAATCTTTTTATAACATTAATAGTAAATAACAAAAGAGATTAATATTTTTGCAAAAATCTTTTCTTAATGAATAATCAAAAAAATAAATTTGCATTAATTGGTGTTGCCGGTTACATAGCATCACGTCATTTACAGGCCATAAAAGACACCAATAGTGAACTTGTGGCAGCGTTAGATAAATTCGATTCGGTAGGAGCAATTGACAATTATTTTCCGCAAGCTGATTTTTTTACTGAGTATGAGCGATTCGACAGGCATATTGATAAGCTAAAAAGAGAAGGTGCAAAAATCGATTATGTTGGTATTTGTACTCCAAATTACTTACATGATTCTCATATTCGTTTTGCATTAAGACAAGGAGCTGAAGCTATTTGCGAGAAACCTGTAGTGCTTAATCCATGGAATATAGATGCTCTTCAGGAAATTGAGAAAGAAACAGGACGAAAAGTAAATAATATTCTTCAGTTAAGATTACATCCTTCAATAATTCAATTGAAAAATCAAATTGATAATGGACCAAAAGATAAAATTTATGATATTGATTTATCATATATAACATCAAGAGGTAATTGGTATTTTATTTCATGGAAAGGAGATAAAGAAAAATCAGGAGGTGTAGCAACAAATATTGGTGTCCATTTTTACGATATGCTAACCTGGATTTTTGGAGATGTTGAAGAAAATAAAGTTCATATTTCTGATTCGGCTAAAGTAGCCGGATTTTTAAAACTGAAAAGAGCTAATGTTAGATGGTTTTTAAGTGTTGATTATAATGATATCCCAAAAGAAATAAAAGAAAAGGGCCAGAGGACATACCGTTCTATTACCGTTGAAGGTAAAGAAATTGAATTTAGTGGCGGATTTACTGATTTACATACTTTATCTTATCAGGAAATTATTAAGGGAAACGGGTTCGGACTTGAAGAAACAAAGAAATCAATAGAAATTGTATATAATATTAGAAATGCTTCTCCAATAGGACTTAAAGGAGATTATCATCCATTTTGTAAAAATTTAAAATTATAAGATATGTATAACAAACTTTTGAATAAGGAAGCTACATTAGCTGTTATAGGACTTGGATATGTTGGATTGCCAATTGCCTTGGAATTTGCAAAGAAAATACCTGTTATAGGTTTTGACATTAAACAGGACAGAGTTGATTTAATGAAGAAGAATATTGATCCAAGCCGAGAGCTTGATTCTGATGCATTTAATAATTGTGATATAAAATTCACAGCCAATATTGAAGATTTGAAGGAAGCTAATTTTTATATTATTGCTGTACCTACTCCCATAGACGATCACAACTTACCTGATCTAACACCTGTAATTAAAGCATCTGAAACTGTTGGAAAAGTATTAAAAGAAGGTGATTATGTTGTTTATGAATCAACTGTGTACCCAGGAGCTACAGAAGAAGATTGCGTGCCGGTTTTAGAAAGAGAATCTGGTTTAAAATATATTGATCAGTTTAAAGTTGGGTTCTCACCAGAAAGAATAAATCCTGGCGATAAAGTAAATACCTTAACTACAATAGTAAAAGTTTCTTCAGGTTGTGATGAAGAGTCGGCCGAAAATATAGCAAAAGTATATGAGTTAGTAATAAAAGCAGGAGTTCATAGAGCAAGCTCAATAAAGGTGGCAGAAGCTTCAAAAATAATTGAAAATACACAGCGCGATATTAATATTGCTTTCATGAATGAGCTTTCGATTATTTTTAATCGTATGGATATTAATACATTTGAAGTATTGGAAGCAGCTGGTACAAAATGGAACTTCTTGAAGTTTTTCCCTGGTTTAGTTGGTGGACATTGTATTGGTGTTGATCCTTATTACCTTACCCATAAAGCTAAGCAGTTGGGCTATCATGCACAAATGATAAATTCAGGTCGTTTTATAAATGACTCAATGGGTGGCTACGTTGCAAAGCAAATAGTTAAAAAACTTGTAAAAGCTGGTAAGCATATTCAAAATTCTAAAATTCTGATTATGGGTATCACATTCAAAGAAGATGTGAGCGATATTCGAAACTCAAAAGTTGTTGATGTTTATAGGGAACTCCTTTCGTATGGAGTGAAAGTTGAAGTTACTGATCCATACGCAGATCCAGAAGAAGTAAAAGAAGAATATCAGTTTGATTTAGTAAAACAACCTGCAAATCACTATGATGTTGTTATTGCAGCTGTTAGTCATGATAAATACTTAAATTTAAACGAAGATTATTTTAAATCAATTTCTACTGACAATTCATTATTTGTTGACATCAAAGGAGTATATAGAAGCAAAATAAATAAATTAGATTACTGGAGCTTGTAGTTTTGATTGAATAGAAAGAAATATGAAAAGTATTAAGAATATTTGTTGTATAGGGGCTGGTTATGGTGGAGGCCAACAATGGCTGTTATCGCACTTAAAATGTCCAGAGATATTATAAAAACATTGTATAATACGGTTTCAGGTAAGAAAATTGCTTTTTTAGGATGGGCATTCAAGAAAGATACCAACGATACAAGAGAAACTGCTGCTATGTATGTTGCAGATATTTTAATGGAAGATAAAGCAAATTTTTTGTATATGATCCTAAAGTAAAGAATGAGCACATGTATGCTGATGTTGATTATATAAATTCAAGATCAGAAAATGAAAACAGGGAGTTATTGCAACCAAAAAATGATGCCTATGAAACATGTAAAGATTCTCATGCGGTGGCTGTATTAACAGAATGGGATGTATTTGTTGATTATGATTGGCAAAGAATTTATGATAATATGATGAAACCGGCATTTATTTTTGATGGTAGAAATATTTTGGATCATAAAAAATTACGGAAAATTGGATTTACAGTCTATGCGATAGGAAAGTAAAATTAACAAAACATGAAAATTCATTAATTTGTATGTTTTGTTAAATTTTTTGAATACATATATTTAAAATATACTTGAGATAAGGACTATTTATGGCGTTATTTTTAGAGTGATTCAAATTACTCGAAGCCTGATATTCAATTTTTGCCAATATGAAAAGGTATTGATGACTAATTCTGAAAATAATAAGCGCATAGCCAGAAATACTGTTCTTTTGTATTTTCGTATGTTCCTTACTATGGGAGTTTCGTTATACACTTCCCGTATTATATTAAATACGCTAGGGGTAGTGGATTTCGGTATTTATAACGTAGTTGGGGGTGTAGTGATGATGTTTTCATTTCTGAATGCTTCTATGTCTTCTGCAACACAACGATTTCTTTCTTTTGAATTGGGGAGGAATGATTATATTCAACTTAAAAAGGTGTTTAGCATGAGTGTTAATATTCATGCTATTATTGCAGTTGCAGTTCTTATTTTGGCTGAAACCATTGGACTTTGGTTTTTAAACACCAAATTAATTATCCCTATTGAGAGAATAGAGGCAGCTAACTGGGTATTTCAATTTTCTATTTTATCCTTTATGGTGACTATAATGAGTGTACCATATAATGCAACTATTATTGCACATGAGCGCATGAAAATATATGCTTATGTAAGCATTGCCGAAGTTGTATTAAAACTAATAATTGTTTTTGCATTGGTATGGATTAGATATGATAAATTAAAAATATATTCCATTTTAATTTTCTTTGTAACTAGCTTAATTTGGGTGCTTTATAAAGTCTATTGCAAACGAAATTTTACTGTAACGAATTATAAATTCTTTTGGGAAAAATCGTTGTATAAAACCTTGATGAATTACGCAGGTTGGAACCTTTTTGGAAATTTAGCTAGTGTAACTATGGGGCAGGGTGTAAATGTATTATTGAATTTATTTTTTGGACCAGCTGTCAATGCAGCTAGAGGTATAGCCTTTCAAGTCAGAAGTGCTATCAATGGATTTGTTAGCAACTTCCAAATAGCAATGAACCCACAAATCGTTAAATCCTATGCAGCTGATGATATAAAATATATGCATCAAATCGTTTTTCAAGGTGCAAAATATTCTTTTTATTTGCTTTTCATTTTAGCATTGCCCATTATTTTAGAAGCAGAAATCATCCTTAAATTATGGTTAAAAATTGTGCCTGAATATACAGTAATTTTCACCAGGTTGGTCTTAATAAATATCTTGATTGATTGTATTTCAGGTCCATTAATGACTTCTGCTCAAGCTTCAGGAAAAATTAAGAAATATCAAACCGTAGTTGGTGGTTTGCTGTTACTAATTTTGCCAATGTCATACATTTTATTAAAAATGGAATTTCCTCCACAAATTACATTATATGTAAGTATTTTTATTTCAATTATTGCATTATTTGCAAGGCTTTGGATTATAAGTCCTTTAGTTAAAATATCCATTGTGAAATTTTCTCAAAACGTTTTGATCCCTATTTTTCTGGTTGTAGGAGTATCGATTATTTTTCCATTAATTGTAAAATTTAGTATTAACCAAGGATTAATTAGATTGTTTGCTGTAGGAATATCATCAGTTTCGTCTGTTATATTTTTTATATACTGGTTAGGACTAAAAAGAGAAGAAAAACTTTTTATGAGAAATAAAGTGAACAGCTTTTTGTTAAAAATTAAAGTAAATTTTAAGTTTAATGGGAAAATAAAAAAAAATGAATAATATACCTAAAGTAATAGAATTAGTCGTTAATAATGATCTTTGTATCGGATGTGGTATATGTACATATAAATGTTCAAACAAAGCACTTCAAATGAAATGGGATGAAAATGGATTTTTCGTACCTTATTTATCGAATAGTTGTAATTGTGATGGATCTTGTATTAAAGTTTGTCCTTTTAATCCATATCCTGAGAAAGATGTTGAAACTGAAAATGAATTAGCTAATCTTTGTCTGAAAGAGACAACATCATTTCATTTACAAGTAGGCAAATACAGAAATATTTATGCTGGGTATTCCAATGAATTTAGATTAACATCTTCGTCTGGAGGAATAGCTACATTTGTTCTTACTGAATTACTTGAGAGAGGAATCGTTAATCATATTTTTTCTGTTAAAGAATCAAGAACACCAGGAATTCATTATGAATACGCAATTAGTAATGACAAAAAGGAACTATTAGCTACATCCCAAACCAAATATTATCCAGTAACATTGGCTACAGTTATTTCCAATCTGAATGAATTAGAAGGGAAAGTTGCTATTGTAGGTGTTGCGTGTTTCATTAAAGCAATACGTCTTGCTCAAACAAATGAACCTAACTTAATTGATAAAATTCCATTCCTTGTAGGTATAATTTGTGGAGGAGTTAAGAGTCGTTTTTTTACAGAATATCTTGCTGAAAAAACGGATGTACCTAAAAATCTTTGTTTTAAGCCAGAGTTTAGAATTAAAGATGTGTCTAGTACAGCTTCTGATTATTCTTTTGGATGTTTAAACAAAAAGGATAATCAGAAAAGGACAATTAAGATGAGAGCAGTTGGTGATATGTGGGGAACTGGTCTTTTTAAAGCAAATGCATGTGATTTTTGTGATGATGTTACTACAGAATTAGCAGATATCTCTCTTGGAGATGCATGGCTAAAACCATATGATAAAGATGGGAAAGGAACAAATGTTGTGGTGACGCGTAGTACTCTTGCTGAAGAAATTATCAGTGAAGGAATGAAATCAATTAAAATTCATCTGGAAGAATTAAGCTTAAATAGATTTCTCTTTTCACAACAGGGAAGCTATAATCATAGACATAAGGGTTTAAATTATAGGATTGAACGAGCAAAAAAAAAGCGACAGTTGGTTCCTCCAAAGCGATTTAATAATAAAAAGTCGATAAATTTTGATTTTAAAATTGTTCAATATTACCGCATGAAAAGTCGCAAAATGAGCCTTGCTTTATGGAAAAACAAGAATAGCGCATCTCTTTTTGATAAAAAGATGAAGAAAACCTTATTCTTACTACGAAAAGCAACACATTTATATCATTATAAGAAAGCGATTTTTAATAAACTAACTAATATTAATAATCAAAAAAGAATATGAAATAGGGATTTTAATTAAAATGCTGAAAAAATTATGGAATTATTATACATTAATGTTCCTTTTAAAAGGTAAAATGACAAGTTGAATAAATATATAATAACTCTTTTGCTAATTAGTTGGTATGAATCACTTCCTAAATGAGATCTTCAAATCTATGGTTGAAATAAATAGTGGTTAAAAAGCTGGAAAAGATAGTAAGGAAGGTTTTACATATATTTATACGAATGATCTATATTTACCTAAGCTTTTTTAATGATGGACTAAAGTTATATGTTATGAGATATTTATGGAATTGCATTTAGTTGAAAAAATAATTAATAACATTATAGCTTTCCTTAATTAAGAAGATTTGATCTGTGTAATTATAGAGGTTAGTAAGAGTAAGAAGGTATCAATATAGGTTATAAACATTTGGTCAAAAACAAAAAGAGATAGCATGAAAGAACCAAAGAAAGTAGGCATATTAACATTCTCACATACTAAAAACATGAATTTTGGAGCGATGCTCCAAAGCTATGCCTTATACACCGCGATCGAACGTTGTGGTTATGAATCATATATTATTGAATGGGATATAAAGAAGAAATTCATATTTTCTTTTAAAAGTATAAACGCTATCTCAAGATATTCATTTTTAAAGGCAGTTATAAAGAGAATTATTGGCGTATCTCTTAGTCCTCTATTAAATCTTATTTCAATTAAAATTGGAGGATCAACATTTTCTGAATTCTCTAAGAAATATTTGCCAAATAAAACAATCAAGGTAACAAAAAATAGCTTTTCTAAATTGAATAACTCTATTGATATATTCGTTGTAGGAAGTGATCAAGTTTGGCGGTATAAAAGTTGTCCTGACATTAAGATCTTTTTTCTTGATTTTGTGGAGGATGAAAAAATAAAATTTGCTTATGCTGCAAGTTTTGGTATAGATAAATGGAACGAAGCTCCAGATGATATAACACATGAAGTTTCTCAGTTAATAAAGCGATTTAATAGAATATCTGTTCGAGAAGACAAAGGTGTTGATATTTGCAGTTCTACTTTTGGGGTTAATGCAACCCAAGTTTTGGACCCTACTCTACTTTTAGAAAAAAGTGATTATGAAAAAATTATAAACGAGGGAAATTTTATAGATACCGTAAAGTCTGATTTTATTGCTGTTATGTTGTTAGATAGTATTAGTAATGATAATTTTAATAAAAAACTCACAAGTATTACACAACTTTCAACAATTAATATCAAGGGTGTAGACTTGAATTTGATTGGAAGACAATTTGTAAAATTTAATAGTATTCCTCATTGGTTAGAGATGATTCAGAAAGCACATTTTATTGTTACGGATTCTTTCCATTGTGCTGTATTTTGTCTGATATTTGAAAAACCATTTGCGGTAATTATAAACAAAGAAAGAGGAAGTAATAGATTAGAAAGTCTTTTATCCTTGTTCAAAATAAATGATGTTCTTTTTGAAAGTAAGGAGGAATTTCTTAATTCAAAGATATGGATGTCTAAGATTAATTACAACACAATTAATAAAAAAATAAAAGAGGAACGAATAAAGTCAATACAATTTTTAAATAATGCCTTAAAAAATGAATAAACCTTTTTTCTCAATAATACTTCCAGTATATAATGTTGAAGATTATATATGTCGTTGTTTGGAATCTCTTTTTGATCAAAATTTAGATAAGGAATTATATGAAATAATAATAGTTAACGATGGAACCCCTGACGACTCTATGAAGATTGTAGATAATTTCAAGGAAGGGCATTCTAATATTATTATTCATAATCAAGAAAATAGAGGAGTGTCTTCTGCTCGAAATGTTGGTATGTCATTGTCAAGCGGAGAATATCTCTTATTTGTAGATCCAGATGATATTATTGCAAAAAACTCTTTGGAGTCTATTTATCATCATCTTAATATAAGTAAAAGTGAAGTGCTTATTTTAAATGCGTATAAAAGCAAATGTGAAGGAAATAAAGGATTTACCCCTTTTTATCCATTTCCTGAAAAATATACAAATCGACAATTTAATGGTGTAGAACTGTTCAAACATTATAATAGAGGTAGTGTATGTGGAGTAGCGTATTCTAGTATCTTTATAAATAACTATAATATTCAATTTAATGAAGAATTAAAAAATGGAGAAGATGCGCTTTTCTTTTCTATGTGCTTGTTATATACTAAGAGTATAACTAAAATAGATATAGATTTTTATATTGTATATGAGCGAATAGGGAGTGCCTCAAAAAGTTGGGATAATGAGAGATTATTAACAACAGCTAAAGGGTTGACTCAGATAAAAGAATTAATTAATAAAAGAGAGTTTTCTCCCCCAAGATCAGCTATATTATATTCGTTAGCATTTCGTTTTATTTCTCATTTGCTCTATCGTTTTTTTGAACAGAGATCGAAAAAGATATCTACTTTCAAAACAATAAAGGCATTATGTATGTCTAGTGGAGTTTACCCTATTTGTATAGATAATATACCAAAGCAAAGGCTAAAGATTAGACTCTTGAATTTCTCGTTTGATGTATTTGCATTTTTTTTATATTTGCGAGAAATTGTAGTAAGGTTAATTCAAATGAAATAGTATAATGGTTCAAACAATTATTGTATATCTGTTTTTGTTATTTTGTATGACGTTTCTTGTTTCTCCTCGTGTAAAATTAAGAATAACAATATCATCTAGATTTTTTCGAACATACAATCTATCAATCATGATTGCCATGTTGATATTTGCTATTATCTTCGGAATGCGTTATGGTGTAGGAGTAGACCATCTAAGTTATTTGGAGAGTTATGTTCAATACCAAAATGAGGGAAAATATTGGGTGTTTAATAATCTGGAAGTTGGCTTTGGTATGATTTCAAAATTATTTGCTGAATTAGGAATTCATTACTGGGTGTATTTTGCTTTTTGGTCGTTTTTGCAAGCTTTCTTTTTATTTTATGCACTAAAAAGAAATCAAGAATCAGTTCTTCCATTTTTAGCAATTACATTCATACTTGGTGGTACAGTTCTGTCATTTATGAATGGTATTCGTCAACAGTTGGCATTTTGTATTTTTGTATTTTCTATTGAATTTATTAAAAATCACAAACCAGTAAAGTATTACATACTTATTTTATTGGCTTCATTTTTTCATTTTTCAGCATTATTACTATTGCCTATTTACCCACTATTTAGATTTAGAAAAAAACCTTATTTTAATCGCATTTGGTTACAATTCATTTTATTAGGCATTAGTCTCTTTCTACTTTATCAGAATTACATTGAAGAAATATTCTTTGGCTTAAGCAAAATAATAACTTTTTTTGGTTACGGAAGATATATGGATATTCTGAGCGAAGGCAAAGAACATCTTCTTTTTAGTTTAACTAGATCAAGAGGTATCGGTTTCTACATTATTGTTTTACTCAACATTATTCTCATTGCTAATAGTAATAAATTGAAAGATTATTTTTCAAATGGTTATTTCTCAAAAATCTATGATTTGTATTTTATAGGAGTTATATACGGATATATATGTAATGGCAGTATTGTACTATTACGTCCTAATTACTATTTTGGAGGTTTTACATTTATTGTGGCAGCTTATACGTTATTATTTTTTTACAAACATCAAAAAGAGAGCCGAAATAATATTCTTTTGTTTATAACTCTACTGAGTTTATATTTGTTATTATTTGCCGCAATTATTTATCGAATGGATGATAACACGTATCGGTTTATATTTTTCTGGCAAGAACATTTATTTCATCTAAAGAATAGCTAAGGTATTATATATATAGAATATTTAAAGCAAAATTTATATTAAAAAAGTATTATAATTATTGCGAAATGCATTTATTGAGTTTAAATTCCTTTATAAATTGGATATTAATATAACGCTGTTTGAAATAGTCTATGGTTGAATTGTTAAAAAAAATATATGTTTCAAGACACGAAAATAAATTCTAAAAAAATTATACATATTTGCAGTTATTATAAAACTTCAAAATTATATGAAAGTCTTTTCAGTAAGTTGTATAATCAAAAAAATATTCACTTGATTTTTGTTCCTTTATATAAAAATAAAATAAATGCACAAGAACAATCTAATTCTAATGTATTTTATTTATTAATTTACCAAAAGATTCATAAATTTCTTTATTTCTTAAAGATCTTTATTGGGTATAAGGAAATTAAAAAAAATATAGCATGTACTCCTAATATGATAATACATGCACATACTTTATTCGCTGATGGTGGGATAGCTTATAAAATTCATAAGGAAACAGGAACAAAGTATATAGTTGCAGTCCGAAATACTGATATTAATGTCTTCTGGAGATTTTTCCCATTTTATCGAAAGTTTGCAACACGTGTATTGATGAACGCCGAAAAAATTGTTTTTATTTCTCCGGCTTATAAAAAACAAATCTTATTAAAGAAGGAATTAAAGGGTAAGAATATAAGCAATAAATGTGTAGTAATACCTAATGGTATTGATGATTTTTATTTTAATGAAAATAATAGTTTTGTTAATAAAGAGAATAAATTGAGACTTATTTTTGTTGGAAAGTTTAATCAAAATAAAAATATAGAAGCTATTATAAATGTGTTTAATTTGCTAAAGACTAAAGCTAAAGTTGATGAATTGTGGCTTATTGGTAGAAAAAATAAAGATACTTATACTCGAAAAATAGAAAAAATGGCAAATTTGAATTCAAGTATAACAATATTTGATGAAATTAATGATAAGAATATTATATCTGACTTATACAAAAAGTCAACAATATTTATAATGCCATCTTATTTTGAAACTTTTGGTTTGACATATATAGAAGCAATGGCACATGGATTGCCTGTAATTTACACAAAGGGTCAAGGTATTGATGGTTACTTTAAAGAAGGTGATATAGGTTATTCGGTTAATCCTGATAATATTGAAGGTATAGTAGATGCTATAGATAATATCTTACTTAATTATAATACAATATCTCAAAAGTGTTTTGAAAATGCAAGAGCCTTTAATTGGGAAAATATTTCCCATATTTACAATAAATTATATAATGAAGTTTAAGTGGAAAATAGAAATACATATTTTTAATGAAGAAAATATTATATCTACATCAATATTTTAACTTCCCATCTGGCAATGGAAGTACTCGTTCATATGATCTGTCTAGGAAATTTATCGAAGAG
>DAOUTQ010000141.1 GCA_030668615.1 Bacteroidales bacterium
GTTCTTATAGGCGGTGGATATTTTCAACATATGGGAAAAAGAAGCAAAACATTTATTGTTCTTTTATGGAATGCAACTAAAACTGCTAATAATCCATATACATATCCTCAGCTAAAAATTGGATTTACAAGCTCTTTTTAGGCAGTAATAAACTTTGACATTTTATTTAACAATTTCTCGGGGCGAATTGGTTTGGAAATATAATCGTCACAACCAGCATTAACACTTGCTTCTTCATCTTCTTCCATTGCATATGCCGTTTGTGCAATTATGGGCAAATCAGGATAGTCTTTTTTAATTTCTATAGTAGCTTCTAATCCGTTTAAATCGGGCATTTTAATATCCATTAAAACAATATCAACTTTTTCTGATCTGCATATATCAATTGTTTCTTGTCCTGTTTTTGTCCAGATTATTTTAGCTTTTGTAGGTTTTAAGACTGCCTTTAAAAACAAATAATTTATTTGTTCATCTTCAGCAACAACAACAACTTTATTTTCCCAGTTTCTAAACATTCTTCAAATGTAATGTTTTTTTGAAGTTTAAAATAAAAAGCGAATAATATTTTATTATTCGCTTATAAAAATATAAAATTAGATTGATTTAGTTCTTTATAAGTTCAAACATTTTTTTTCCAATTTCAGCTGGAGATTCAATAACATGAATACCACATTCTGTCATTATTTCCATTTTTGCAGCAGCCGTATCAGCTTTACCTCCAATAATTGCACCGGCATGTCCCATTCTTCTTCCTTTTGGAGCTGTTTTTCCTGCAATAAAACCAACAACAGGTTTTGTACCATTTTCTTTAATCCAATATGCTGCATCAGCTTCCATGCTTCCGCCAATTTCTCCAATTAGGATTATTCCTTTAGTTTCAGGATCATCCATTAACAATTTAACTGCATCAAGTGTAGTTGTTCCAATAATTGGATCACCACCAATACCAATACACGTTGACTGACCTAATCCAACTTTTGTAATTTGGTCAACTGCTTCGTAAGTTAAAGTACCTGAGCGTGATACAATCCCAATAGATCCTTTATTATGAATAAACCCAGGCATGATACCAACCTTAGCTTCTCCTGGCGTAATTATTCCGGGACAATTAGGACCAACCATACGGCAATCCTTATCTGAAAGAAATTCTTTTACTTTTACCATATCAGAAGTAGGAATTCCTTCTGTAATAGTAACAATTACTTTAATTCCGGCATCAGCAGCTTCCATAATGGCATCAGCACAGAATGCTGGTGGAACAAAAATTACAGAGACATCAGCACCCGTTTTTTCAACTGCGTCTGAAACTGTATTAAATACTGGTTTGTCGAGATGAGATTGACCACCTTTTCCCGGAGTAACTCCACCAACAACATTTGTTCCATATTCAATCATTTGTTGAGCATGGAAAGTTCCTTCACTACCTGTAAACCCCTGAACAATTATCTTTGAATCTTTATTTACTAAAACACTCATTTGTATTTATCTTTAAATTTAATGATCAAAAATACATTTTTTATACTAAACACAAAAAGAATATCTATGATGAAAATTATATTCTAAAAAAACATTTGCTTTCTTTTTATGTTCGTATTTTTACAATCCGGAAAACAAACTATTTAAAATGCTCAATAAACTAAACGAACTATCAATAAGCTTAGAAGGCGATTTATATACAGATAAAAAAACAAGAATATTATATGCAACAGATGCATCAGCTTATAGGGAGCTTCCTTTGGCTGTTGTAAGACCAAAAGATAAAGATGATTTAACAAAACTTATTTCTTTTGCTAATGATTTCAAAACTTCATTAATTCCGCGTACTGCGGGGACTTCTCTTGCTGGTCAGGTTGTAGGAAACGGAATTGTGGTTGATATTTCAAAATATTTTACTGAGATTTTGGAATTGAATGTCGAAGAAAGATGGGTACGAGTTCAGCCGGGAGTTATTCTCGATGAATTAAACATGTTTCTGAGACCTCAGGGATTATTTTTTGGTCCTGAAACTTCTACCTCAAGTCGTTGTATGATTGGAGGAATGGTTGGAAATAATGCTTGTGGTTCACATTCTATAATATATGGAACAACACGTGATCATACTTTATCAACTAAAGTAATTTTAAGTGATGGTAATGAAGTTTATTTTGAACGATTGTCTAAAAAGGAATTTGACGAGAAACAAAAGGGAGAGAGCTTAGAAAATAAAATATATCAGCATTTTAGCAAAATATTATCTGATAAGGGAAATCAAACAGAAATTCGCAGAGAATTCCCTGATAAATCAATATATCGCAGAAATACGGGTTATGCTATAGATTTACTTATAGAAACAGAGCCTTTTACGAAAACTGATAAGCAATTTAATATATCTGAGTTAATTTGTGGATCAGAAGGAACATTGGGTTTAATAACAGAGATTAAACTCAATTTAGTTGATATTCCGCCAAAGGAAATAGCAGTTGTTGCGGCACATTTTAAAAATAAGGAAGAAGCTTTTAAGGCCAATCTTGTGGCTCTTAAACATAATCCGGGAGCTGTTGAAATGATGGATGATACCATCTTAAATCTAACAAAAGGAAATAGAGAACAACTTAAAAATCGTTATTTCGTGGAAGGTGATCCCGGAGCGATTTTAATTATTGAGTTTGCAAGAGACTCCATTGATAAAATTAATGAAAGTTGTAATAATTTAGTAAATGACCTGAAACAAAATGGTTTTGGATATCATTTCCCAATAATTTATGGTGATGATACTAAAAAGGTTTGGGCTTTGCGTAAAGCTGGATTAGGTGTTTTATCTAATATGGAAGGCGATGCTAAACCTGTTTCTGTAATAGAAGATACAGCGGTAAATGTAGAAGTCTTACCCAATTATATGGATGATTTTCAGAAGATTCTGGATAAGCATAAATTGGAATGTGTATTTCATGCTCATATTGGGTCTGGAGAGCTTCATTTACGTCCAATTTTGAACCTGAAAGATTCAAAGGATGTTGATATGTTCAGGACAATTGGATTGGAAATTGCTCATCTGGTTAAAAAATATAAAGGATCGTTAAGCGGAGAGCATGGCGATGGTCGTGTTCGTGGTGAATTTATTCCAATTGTAATTGGAGAAAAGAACTATAAATTATTACAAGAATTAAAATCAGTTTGGGATCCGAATCATATATTTAATCCGGGCAAAATTGTTGATGTCCCTTCAATGACGTCCAATTTAAGGTATGAATCTAACAGAAAAGAACCGGAAATAGAAACTATTTTTGATTTCTCTAAAGTAGGTGGTATCCTGAGAGCAACAGAGAAATGTAATGGGAGTGGAGATTGCCGTAAAACAGAAAAGTCAAGTGGTACAATGTGTCCAAGCTATATGGCTACTCGCAACGAGAATGATGTTACCAGGGCACGTGCAAATATTCTTCGCGAGTTTTTAACTACATCCGATAAGAAAAATCCGTTCGATCATAAAGAGATTAAAGAAGTAATGGATTTGTGTTTATCATGTAAAGCATGTAAATCAGAGTGTCCTTCGAGTGTTGATGTAGCAAAACTAAAAGCTGAATTTTTACAGCATTATTATGATACACAGGGAGTTCCGTTGCGTTCAAGGTTAATTGCATATATTACTGAAATTAATAAGCTGGCATCTATAGTTCCAGGTATTTACAATTTCTTTATGGGAAATAGAGCATTTTCATCTTTTGTTATGCGATTAATAGGTTTTGCTCCGAAACGCAATATGCCATTACTTGGAAAACAAACAATGAGCAAATGGATGAAGAATTATCTCAAGAAGCTTAAGGATGATAGAAAACCAATAGGAAAGGTTTATTTATTTAATGATGAATTTACAAATTACAACGATACTGATATTGGGATAAATACTGTACAACTGTTAACACGACTTGGTTACGAGGTAATTATTCCAAAACATATAGATAGTGGACGAACATATTTATCGAAAGGATTACTCAGAAAGGCAAAAAAGATTGCAATAAGTAATGTTAATTATTTAAAAGATATTATTTCCGATAAATCACCTTTAGTGGGTATAGAGCCTTCTGCTATTTTATCTTTTAGAGATGAATATCCTGATTTAGTAGGTGATGAGCTAAAAGAAATAGCAATTAAATTAAGTAAAAATGCTATAATGATTGATGAGTTCTTGAAACGAGAAATTGAAAATGGCAACATCAAAAAAGAGCAATTTACTCAGGAACAGCAGAATATAATACTACATGGACATTGTCAGCAAAAGGCTGTTGCATCAACTGATCCAACTAAGTTTTTATTATCATTCCCGGAAAATTATTCTGTAGAAGAAATTCCTTCAGGATGTTGTGGAATGGCAGGCTCGTTTGGATATGAAAAAGAGCACTACGAAGTTTCAATGAAAATAGGAGAAATGGTTTTATTTCCAGCAGTCAGAGAAGCAAGCGAAAGTGTTTTAATCTCTGCGCCAGGAACAAGTTGTCGTCATCAAATAAAAGATGGAACAGGTAAGAAGGCATTACATCCTGTTGAGATATTATATGCTGCATTAATTTAAAAATCCAATTAATCATAAAAGATTCGATAACTTTTTTAGTAAATTGGCAAATCAAATCTTAAACTAACAAACATGAAAAAATTAGGCAAGCTTTTATTAACTCTAACTTTAAGCTTATTATTACTAATAAATTATATAAATGCTCAAGATAAAAGCGATTGGAAGGGTGGTGTCCCTGAAGGATGTACTTCAATTACAGTAGGTATATCAGCTTCTGTTGATGGGTCAGTAATCACTTCTCATACTGACGATAGCCACAGAACGCGTTCGTGGATGGATATTCAACCTGCAAAAGATCATGCAGCAGGAGCAATGACACCGATGTATAAACGTAATGCCGATAATACAAAGGCAATGCCTGCATATAAACACGATGTAATTGGAGAAATTCCACAAGTAGAACACACATATCAGTATTTAAATTCAGCTTATCCTTGTATGAACGATAAACAATTAGGAATTGGTGAATCAACATTTGGTGGAAGAGAAGAGTTACAGTCTGATGCTGGATTAATTGATTGCCAGCGTTTATGTCAGTTAATGGTTGAACGATGCACAACTGCTCGCGAAGCTATTGAAATGGCCGGAGAATTAACAAAGAAATACGGATGGAACGATTACGGCGAATGCTTAACTATTGCTGATCCAAAAGAAGTATGGCATTTTGAGATCGTTGGTCCTGGAAAAGATAAAGTAGGTGGCGTTTGGGTTGCTCAGCGTGTTCCCGATGATCATATTTCTGTTAATGTAAATGCAAGTACAATTAAGGAGATTGATTTATTAGATAAAGAACACTTTATGGCATCTGAGAATATTTATGATGTTGCTAAAGAAAATGGATGGTGGAACGAAAACGAAACTTTTCAATTTTGCTATGCTTATGCACCAGAAAGCAGAAAATCTTTTGCAGCACGTCGTCGTGAGTGGAGAGTATTTGATTTATTAGCGCCATCATTGCATTTAGATCCAAATGCTGAAAATTATCCTTTCTCAATAAAACCTGATGAAAAAGTTTCGTTGGAGGATTTGGTTATGGTTTTTAAAGATTATTTTGAAGGAACTCCTTATGATATGACTAGAAATATAAAAGCTACAGATGAAGAAGGAAAAACCATTATTTCGCCTTTAGCTAATCCGTTTATGCCATACGATCAATTAGAAATATCAAATGTAAGTGGTGGTTGGTATCATGTTGATCATGAATCAGGACATATTGATTTCTTAGGCGAAAGAACAATCGCACGTTGGTATACAATGTATGCTACTATTATTCAATGTCGTGATTGGTTACCAAACGAAATTGGTGGCGTGGTATGGTTAGCACAAGATAATGTAGCGACTTCAATTTATGTTCCTGTATATTGTAGCGCTACAGATTTACCAAGTTCATATAAAACTTCAGGAAGAGTGAATGGATACACAAGAGAATCGGCTTGGTGGGCATTTAACAGAATGGGAACTTTAGCAGCACAACGTTGGGGAGATGCTCGTCATGATGTTGATGCAGTTTGGAATCCAATGCAAAAGGAAATGTTTGAAAATCAAAAAACATTTGAAGAGGAAGCTTTAAAATTATATGATGCAAAGAAACCACAAAAAGCAATTAACTATGTTACCAAGTATTCAAATGATAAGGCGAATGAAGTAGTGGAGAAAGCCTGGGAATTAGGTGATTTCTTATGGACTAAATACGACGAAAAATTTTAATCAATATTAAAAAAGTCATTCTGAGCAAAGCGAAGAATCTATGTAGTTGAAATGAGATATTTCGCTTTGCTCAATATGACAAAATAATAGTTAAGTCATGTCAATAAATAAACGCGGTTTTGCAAGTGATAATAATTCGGGTGTTCACCCTGAAATAATGAAAGCCATAATTGAGGCTAACGAAGGTCATACAATTGCTTATGGTGATGATATTTATACAGATCGAGCAAAAATAAAACTATACGAGCATTTTGGGAATGATATTGATATTTATTTTGTATTTATTGGTACTGCAGCAAATGTATTAGGATTACATGCAGCAACACGATCATGGAATTCGATTATATGTGCCGAAACTTCACATATTAACGAAGATGAATGTGGAGCTCCTGAGAAATTTAATGGATTTAAATTGCTTTCTGTTGAAACTCCAAATGGAAAGTTAACCGTTGATTTGATCCAAAAACACATGAAAGGTTTTGATTTTGAGCATCATTCTCAACCTAAAATTATTTCTATTACACAGGCAACAGAATTAGGAACTGTTTATACTCCCAATGAAATAAAAGTTCTTGCTGATTTTGCACACGAAAATAAGATGTATTTACACATGGATGGTGCACGAATTGCCAACGCTGCTGTTACTTTAGATTTGGGATTTAAAGAGTTTACTAAAGATGTCGGAGTAGATATTCTTTCGTTTGGTGGTACCAAAAACGGAATGATGTATGGTGAAGCAATTCTTTTCTTAAATAAGAAATTAGGCGAAGATTTTAAATACGTACGAAAACAGGGAATGCAACTTGCTTCAAAAATGCGTTTTATATCAGCTCAGTTTGAAAGATATTTATCTGATAATTTGTGGTTTAATAATGCAAAGCATTCGAATGACATGGCGCAACTTTTAGCAGAAAAACTAAAAGATATTCCTCAAATACAGATTACTCAAAAAGTGGAAGCGAACGGTATTTTTGCGATTGTTCCAAAAGAAATAATTGAAGATCTTAAAAATGAATATTTCTTTTACGATTGGGACGAATCCAGAAACGAAGTACGATGGATGTGTTCTTTCGATACTCAGGAAAAAGATATTTTAAAGTTTGTAGAATTAATTAAAAAGAAAATTACTTGATATTTGCATAACGCCTTTTAAAAATTATTTACCTATCAAATTTAATTCATAGGCAAAATAAGTTAAGACCAGAGAAATAAAGAATGCGATAAGCGGAGCAATAATCCACATCACAAAAAATCTGTTTACTTCTGTTTTTCGAAAAATATTTCTAAAACCAAGTTTTGCTACTCCAATTCCAATTATAGCACCTACATTTATTTGAACAAGTGATGTAGGAACACCTCTAATTAATGAAGCAGTTAGTAATAAGCTTGCTGAAAGAAATGCAATTATAACTGCTTCAATTCTTCCAAATAGGACAATTTCTTTTCCGGTGTTTCTAACAACTTTATGACCAAAAAATGAACTACCAATACCAAAACTCGGCGCAACAATTAGAGTTGCTAAAATCATTAAATGAACAAAATGTTTATCTGCAATATTTAATTCATTACTTGCCATTGTTGCAAGTGGGCCTACAGCATTTGCCACATTATTTGTACCAATAGAAAAAGCAACGTACAACGACATTAAAACAATAAGACCTTTTAGAACATAGCTTTCATTCACTTTCCTTGAAATTGTATAACCTCTCTTTCTTATTGGTTTATAAATGTATTTACCAATTAAAAATGCGAAAACAAATGATATTACCGGCATTATGAACCAGGTTGGTAGGATTTCAAAAAATAATTTATTTGTATTTAAAGAATGAAAATATACTGCTGGAGCAATAACTGACATTACCGTAGCCTGACTGGTCGATTGAGGAATCCCAAATAAATTAGCGATAAGTAGTGATATTGCAACAGACAAAAGGATTATAGAAACTATAATATAATCCATTAATGCTGGGTCAAGCAATCCTTTTCCAACGGTTTTTGCTGTTTCTTTTCCGCCAACTATTGCACCAATAAATACCATAATTCCAAACATGCCCGGAATTAAAGCTTTTCGAATAATGTTAGCACCATAAGCTGCAGAAAATGAAGGAGCAGTTCCACTGCCTCCCATATTTATTGCCAAAAAAATGGCTATGATAAACGGAATTAAGAATGGTATAAGCATAATTGAAAATATATTTGATTAACTCTGAATCAAAAGTATTTCAATTGAAAAGTTTATAGAATAGCTTTAAAACGTAAATTGAAAGATAGGTGTTTGAACTTATTTTATGAGTTTATAAACGTATAATACCAATTCTAAACCTCAAAAATATCATTCTTTATAGCATATATAACTAATCCTGCAGTGTTTTTAGACTGAGTTTTTAATAATATATTTTCCCGGTGTTTGTCGACTGTACGTTTGCTAATATATAGAAAATCAGCTATTTCCTGATTTGATAATCCCTTACAAATATTATAAAGCACCTCAATTTCACGCTCTGTTAAATCAGTATTTTGTTTTTTTATTTTTTTATTA
>DAOUTQ010000205.1 GCA_030668615.1 Bacteroidales bacterium
AGCATAAAATCCTAAACTATCTAACTTAATTTCAAAATCAAATATTGTATCCAAACTACTATAATACGTACCAATTTTACTTGACTTATTAAAAACATGAATGCTATCCCAAGGTTCTTTAACTTCGAAATGAAATGTTGCTACGTCTCCACTATCAGCTACATTATTAGAAAAAGAAGCATTATTATCAATTCTGTCATAAGTTGAATGAGCAGCGAATAAATAAGCTAAATCTTTACTTATATGCCAACTACTACTATCTAATGAATTAGGGTAATTATCATAATCAAAAACTTCGATTATTCCATCTTTCCAAGTTGTAGAGTCAGAAAGCCATCCTGAATTTTCAGTTAATTCAGTTAAAGAAACAGGTCCATTAAGTGGCGACTGATCATCAGGATATCTCATTTTTAAAGCATCTTCAGCAAGTAAATAATAGAGTTCGACCGTTTCTCCCATTAAATTATGCCCCATGTTTTGTTGTATTGTGTGAGACCAATATGCACCTCTTGGTCTATTTGAATAAAAATGAGCAAGTATCTGATCACTAATATCCCCCCAATCTCTTTCTCCAGCAACAAAAATAGTTGGTACTTTTAACGTTTCAGTATTTGGCAATGATTCAAGATAAGATCCTCCTTTGTTAACTAAAGCTGCAATACATTTTTCGGGTCGCAAAGCTGAATAATTATGGGTCATCATTGCTCCATTTGAGTGTCCGAAAAACAAAAATGGGGCATCAGCTAATTCTGGATGACCTGACATAGTACCAAATCTATAAATACAATCTTCAAAAAGTTCAAATTCTACACTATTCTCAAAACTTCCCCAATTATAAGTTCCCATAATAGCAAAATTTATTTTTTTTGCATATTCATATGCTAACTGGTCATTAATATAGTCTAAAGTTGTAGAACACCCTGCATTACCTCTAATTAAAATACCCTTTACGGTATCAACTCCTTTTGGTATTTTTAAATGTAAAGAATGTGTTGAATTTGGACAATAATTATAATACACAACATCTATTTGATATGTTTGTTGAGAGAACACATTCAATTGTATCAATAAGATGATTCCAGCTGCATAAAATAACTTTTTCATCATTTATAAGCTCATTAATTAAAATATTATATATCAGCAGTTTTTCAAAACTATATTTGTAGCTACTTATACTATTAGATTAAGAAACTGACATCAACCCTATAAATCCAATTGCAATTAAGCAAGGTATTGCAAATAACGTAGTCCATTTTCTGGTTTCGATCAATGAACCTAAACTTTCCTTTGTTAATTTAATTCTAAATTTTACCTACCTGATCTTGTTGATTATCTGAATTTTCCATAATTTTATTTTTTTACAATCTAAATATACATAAATACTACATGAAAAATATTCTACTTATAGTTTTAGTTCTTTTTATGCTATCATGCAGTTTTGAAGATTCATCCATGGTAATAAAAACTTCAAACACTCCATCATCTGATCAACTTCTTGAATATTGGAACAAAGCTTTTCAAGCTTTAAACGATTCAAATTATAATGACTATTTAGCTTACGCTGAAAAGGTTTATAGTTACGCTCCTGAAGATTTTGGATTAAAAATATTATATGCAGATGCATTATTGAGCATGGATATGAACGAAAAAGCATCTGAAGTATTGGAATCGTTAATAAATCTTCATTCACATTTAACATATGACCGATTACAACAAGAACAATATCAGTTTATTAAAAAACTGGATAAATATGAGGATTATTTATCTGTTGCTCTAAAAGATACTAAACCTATTAATAATAGCTCTATTGCTTATGTTTTAGACGAAAAGGATTTAATTCCTGAAGGTGTTGCATTTGATACAAGAACTAATACACTATTTGTTAGTTCAATAAATAAAAGAAAAATAGTTTCAATTAACCAGCAAGGAATAATTCAGGATTTTATTGAATCTGGTCAGGATAATATTCTTGCAGTTCTGGGTATGGAAGTTGATCCGATAAGAAGACATCTTTGGGTTTGCTCAGAATGGGATAATCCAAGGAAAATTGTTGCCGATTCATTACTACATACAAGTATTTATAAATATGATATTGAAACAGGAAGGCTTATTAAAAAATATGTTTTAAGAGATACTACACATAGATTACTGAATGACTTAACCATTTCATCGGATGGAACAGTATATATTACAGAATCGCTGAAAGGAAAAGTCTATGTAATCAAACCAGAAAAGGATTCTCTTGAGCTTTTCATTGATTCGGATCATTATTATTACGCAAATGGAATTACCATTTCTGATGATGATAGAAATTTATATGTTTCGCATTTTGGAGAAACTATAATGGTTGATTTAAAAAATAATATGATAAAAGAATTAAAACATCCTGAAAATATAGGTACTGGAAGAACAGATGGTTTGGCGTTTTACAAAAATTCATTAATCATGCATCAAGATGAGATTTGCAGGTATTATTTAAATGAATCAGGAGATAGTATTGTGAAAAAGGAAATAATTGAAAGAAATAATCCTTTATTTGAGATTCCTACAACTGGTGAAATAGCAGATGATAACTATTTTTACATTGCCAATTCGCAATTGACAAGATTTGACGCTGAAGGTTTTGCATTTCCTGACGAGAAGCTAGATAGTGTGTTTATTTTAAAGACAAATTTAAAAAACTAAAAAAAGGGATTGCATATTGCAATCCCTTTTTTCTTATAGATTAATTTGGTTTAAGCAAGTACACTTACCTGCTCAACTTTATAAGCTACTACTTCAGTAATATATTGATCTTGACCATTTTTATCGGTATATTTTCGAGTATTTAATTTCCCCATAATTGAAATCAACTCTCCTTTTTTCAAAAAGCTTAGATCCTCATCCTTTTTGTTTTTCCAATATACTACGTTATGCCATGTTGTAGTATTAATCCATTCTCCATCGCTATTTTTATAACCTTCGCTCGTTGCAATACTTATATTTATTAATATACGCCCGCTTTCAAATGTTTTTTCTTCTGCATCTTGTCCTAAAAATCCTTGAATTTCTACTTTGTTAATTGTTTTCATGTTTTTTGGTTTTTAAAGATTAATAAAATTTTGTTGGTACAAAGAAATAACTTGATTCTCATCAGATTCGGTTATTAAATGAGTATAGTCAATTAGTATTCGTTTGTTGTCGTTTGTAATTGTTTACAAATTATTTTATATTTGATTTTCAATATTAAAACCTTGATAAAAATGCAAGAAAATTTATCCCAAAAATGCCCTGAATGTGGTGAAAAAATAATTGGACGTGCCGATAAGAAATTTTGCTCCGATCAATGTCGAAACTCATATAATAATCGTTTAAATAGCGATGCAAGTAATACTGTTCGGAATATTAATAATATTTTAAGAAAGAACCGACGCATTTTGCAAGAGTTTAACAAGCAATCGGGTAAAACAATGGTAGCAAAAGACACTTTACTTTCAAGCGGTTTTAATTTTACATACCATACACACACTTATACAACTAAAAAAGGAGATAACTATCATTTTTGTTATGAGCAAGGATACCTTTTTCTTGAAGATAAGAGCCTCTATTTGCTAGTAGCAAATAAAGATAAGGAAGGATAATTAGCATATCTTTCATCAATGAATAATACCGTTTACTATTCAATATGTCATATTTGTAAAAACAAATATGAATTGAATATGTAACGGCATTAACAATTCTGAACTTTAAATTAGATTTTAAATACAACATTTTGATGAAGAATTGGTATAACAAAGAATCTTATTAAAATAAGATTCCGGCTCTCCCGAAAACTTTCGGAAGGCCGGAATGACAACAAAATGGTTATATCAGAAAAAAGGGATTGATTAACTCAATCCCTTTCTCGACTCATTAATATTTTTTTATATTCTTCCTTCTTCTTTTAAGGCAACTTCTAACTGATCAACTAATTCTTCCAGTCTTTTAACAACAGCCATATAAGGCTCTTTAGTTGTTAAATCAACGCCTGCTTTTTTAAGTAATTCAACAGGATAATCATTACCACCTGACTTTAATAATGTAAGATATTTTTCTTGTGCTTTTTGAGCAGCCTCAGGAGTTTCGGCCTGCTTTATCTTATTAAATAAACTACTTGAACAAGAAAAAGAAACTGCATAATTATAAACATAATAATTATACCCAAAGAAATGATGAACTCGCGACCAGCTATCCCAATAATCTTCTAATTCTTCATGAATCCCTCCATTATATTTTTTATCAATTTCTGCATAAAGGTTTGCTATTATATCAGCATTTAGAGGCTCATTTTTTTCAATCTTAGAATACAGATTGTATTCAAATTCAGCAAATTGAGACTGACGATAGAAAGTGCCTGATATATTATCAATAGCCTGAACTAATAACGTAATCCTTTCATTAGCATCTTTACTGTTTTTGATTAAATAATCAAGCAACATTTTTTCATTAAATGTAGAAGCTGTTTCTGCTACCATACTTGCAT
>DAOUTQ010000049.1 GCA_030668615.1 Bacteroidales bacterium
AAGATGATATCAATTATACATCTTTTGGCAAGGTGTCAGATATAACACAGGGCAATTATAGAATTGAATTTACATACGGGCCCGATCATCAGCGTAAAATGATGGAGGTGTACCAAAATGACGTACTTCAACGAAAAGTATATTATTTTGGCAACTATGAGCGCCACGAAGAAGCCGGTAATGTAACTCATTTGTATTTCATATACTCGGCTACAGGCTTAACTTCCATCTATAAAAAAGAAAATAGCGATGCTGGAGAAATGTATTATGTGCATAAAGATCATTTAGGTTCTATACACGTAATAACAGACGATGCAGAAACCCCTAATGTTGTAGCCAGGTATTATTACAATGCATGGGGCGTAAAATCTAATTTAGATGCTGCTACAGGTACCTTAATTCAGGCAACAAATAATTTAGTATGGTTACACCGTGGTTATACCGGACACGAACATATTACTGAAATTGATCTTATAAACATGAATGGTCGTGTGTACGATCCGGATTTAGGAATGTTTATTAGTCCTGATCCATATGTACAAGCACCCGATAATCCTGTAAGCTTTAATAGGTATGCATATTGCTTAAATAACCCATTAGTTTATACTGATCCAAGTGGTTATGTTTCAAATGTAGCTTTAATTGGACTTTTTACAATCTTAGAATCCGTTAATAATTTAATGGCAGGGGAAAACGATCCTTTTGGAACTGCCTTTAATGATGCAAAAGATTTTGTTAATAGGTTTGAGCAGGCAAGTAATGAATTGCAAATAGAAATTTATTCAAGTGATAATACAGTAGTTACGGCCGGTTTAGATCCAATGGCAGTGGGAGCTTCCATAAATTTATATCATAAAAACGGAAATGCTACTTATAATGTATCTGCGGGATTTGGAATATCGAGTGGTGCATTTTTAAATGGAGGCGTTAATTACTCTGCTAATGATTGGTCGCTTAGTGCAGGTGCTGGTTTAGGTTCAAATTACAAAGGATGGAATGCAAGTGTAACAAATAATGGCTATGGGTTGAGTGCGGGACAGACATATTTCAGTGGAAATAATGCACAAACTGTAAACAGCATTGGTCTTGAGTTAAACGATTTTTCTTTTAAAGTAGATAATGACTTTTTAACAAATCATGATAGAGGAAGAACAGCTGCATTAGAATTCGGTTATAAAGATTTCTCAATAGGAGCGCAGGTATACACTAATCAACCATATACCTTGGATGATAATGGAGACAAGATATATGATACTGATATTAATTATATATCTAACGTTTATAATAAAGCAGGTAAAGCAGGTACATACAAAGAAGGATGGGGTATTAAGAGTCCGGTCTATTTTGGCCATAAAACGGGAAATCAAATTACCCGAATAGGATGGAATCATGGTGCAGTTCAAGATGTTATTCAAAATGGATGGCATTTATTAAAATTTGTAGATAGTCCATTATTTAAATCAGGAAATTACTCTAATCCTTATTTTTATACAGGCTATAATAATCCTTTTTCATTATATACATACTAATATGAAATTTATTTATATAACTTTTTTGTTTTTTATCATCACTAATATAACTTCTTGCAAATCGGATAGTAAAGTGACGACTTATAAAGTTATAGAAAATAGCATGTTGAGATTTGATGGGTACTATATAATGCATCGGTTATGGAACGGAAGAATTGACTCGACTGCTACAACATTTTTCTTTTGTAAAAATGGTTCAGTAGCCAGTATTTCTACTCCTATTGATATGAATCCTGTATTTTGTTTTGCTGATGTGAATGAATCAAAAAGAAAACAATATGAACACATGTTCAATTGGGGTAATTTTGAGATCAAAAATGATACTGCCTATGTTACAATAATTTGGAATATGTATGGTCGTTTAGGTGGTAAAGAATATAATAACTACCGATTTGCAATTTCTGAAAATGGTTTAATATTAAATAGAGATAATAAAGTTACTGAAAATTTAAATATTCAAAGTAAAGAATTAAAAAGAAAGGTAGTAGCTAAATTTTATTTATCAGATTACCTACTTTCATGTCCCAATCCCTAATAGATAACAATGACACTAGCGTTTTTCCTAGTGTCCCAGCTCGCGCGGACTTGTAGTCCGTGCGAATAAAAAAAATATTAGGCACGGATAACATATCCGCGCCAACAAAAGATTAAAACAAAAAAGAATAAAATATGAAAATAAAAATTATAATTATAGCAATTTTGGCAATAGCTAGTTTAAATAGCTATGCTCAAAGCATTGAGTATACATACGACGATGCAGGTAACCGTACTTCTCGTAAGGTAATGCCGGCAGCACCTGAGAGTGTGCAAGAAACAACAGAAAAGAACAAAGAAGTTACAGATGTAAATGAAGAACTTACTGAAGAAAATAAAAAAGAAACAGAAGTGTACGAAGATTTGGTAGCAGAAAAGCAGTTAAGAATTTACCCTAACCCAACACGTGGTAAACTGGCAGTCGAAATTGTAAATTACAATTTAAACGAGTCAGGTAGTATTCAGGTTTTCGATATGGCTGGCCGTATGGTTCACAATACAAGAGTATTATCACAAAACATGGAAATAGACATAACCAGCGAACCTGCCGGTTCGTACATTATGGTAATTGTTATCGGCAACGAAAAATCCGAATGGAAAATAATTAAGCAGTAATTCCCTATTCCCCCTTTTTTAAAAGGGGGAACACAAGGGGGATTAATTATGAGAAAATTTAAAATCCGATTCTTTAAAAGGGATCGGATTTTTTTGTTTGGTTACATCTTTTTTGTCATTCCCGTGAAGGAGGGAATCTCGTTTTCACTCTCTGTTGTCATTCTGAACGTAGTGAAGAATCTATTTGTATCTCAAAGTTTAAAAAATGAGATGCTTCGACTTACTCAGCATGACAACATTTTTTAAACTTCACTTGTCGATCCTTTTTGTCATTATTCCTTTCAGTCATGAAGATTTACGTTCCGAGCATAGCGAAGGAATCTTTTATATTTTAAAATACTCACACCTGTAGTCCCCTCAAGGGGACATATTAAAAAAATGTTCTCCCTTGAGGGAGATGCCCGAAGGGCAGTGGGTGAACTATTTGTAAAGCAACTTGAGAACCAAATTTGCATATTTCAAAAATTTGTCATTATCTTTGTTGCATCATTTCAAACATCCTTTCCAAAGGGCGTTTGATTTATAAAGAAGAGGGGAGAGATTAGGCTCTGTGAACCTCTGGCAACCTACTCCAACAAGAGTAAAGGTGCCAATACCTAACCCAGTTCCTGTCCCGATATTTATCGGGAATTTAGGAGGGAAATTATAAACTAAACGCAAAAAATCATGATTAAAGAATTTTTTTGTAAAAGTTGTTCCGTATTGGGTTTTGTAATTGCCAACCATTTTTGGTTTAACAATTTTACAATGCCATTATTGCCTATGTGCATGCGCTCGTCGGAGAGTTGATTAATGTCTTTCCGAAAATAGCGAAATTGTCATTAAGGCCTCCCAAAAGCTTTCGGAGTGCCGGAATCTAATTGCATACACATCCCATTGTCATTCTGAACGCAGTGAAGAATCTATATTGGTCCTTTAATATAAAAGTTTAAAAATGAGATGCTTCGACATCCCGATAGCTATCGGGATCAGCATGACAGCATTTTTAAACTCAAAAAAAGTAAAATTGTTAATTATGAAACAAGCATATTAAAAATAATTAATAGCATTTAACATTAATTATTTTTCATCATGCGGTTCCATCTGACAATAAAATTAAAAACAATTACAGATGAAAAAATTAAAATACGAAACATTACAAATTCATGCAGGACAAGAGCCCGATCCGGTAACAGGATCACGAGCTGTCCCAATTTATCAAACTACATCCTATAATTTTCGAGATTCGGAACATGGTGCAAATTTATTTGCCCTAAAAGAAGCAGGAAATATTTATACTCGAATAATGAATCCTACGACCGATGTCTTGGAAAAACGCATTGCAGCTTTAGAAAATGGAAAAGCAGCTTTGGTTGTTGCTTCAGGTCATGCGGCACAATTTATAGCACTGAATAATATTTTAAAGCAAGGAGATAATTTTATTTCATCGCCTTATTTGTATGGAGGATCATACAATCAGTTTAAAGTATCGTTTAAAAATTTGGGAATTGATGCTCGATTTGCTAAAACAGATAACGCAACTGATTTAGAAGTGTTAATTGATGAAAACACAAAAGCGATTTACGTAGAAACAATTGGAAATCCAGGTTTTTCAATTCCTGATTTCGAAGCAATATCGCTTTTAGCAAAGAAATATGATATTCCCTTAATTGTGGATAATACATTTGCAGCTTGTGGTTTTCTTTGTAAACCAATTAATTATGGAGCAAACATAGTTGTTGAATCAGCAACCAAATGGATTGGTGGACATGGCACCAGCATGGGCGGTGTAATAATCGACGCTGGAAATTATAATTGGGCTAATGGAAAGTTCCCACAATTTTCGGAACAATCAGAAGGTTATCACGGATTAGTTTATTCAGAAACATTTGGTGAAATAGCTTTTATAACAAGAGCAAGAGTAGAAGGTTTGCGAGACTTTGGACCCGCAATAAGTCCTTTTAATTCTTTTCTGCTATTACAAGGATTAGAAACACTCTCTTTGCGAGTTAAAAAACACGTTGATAATGCTTTAATATTAGCAGATTGGTTAAGCAAGAATCCAAATGTTGAAAAAGTAAGTTATCCGGGATTATCAAATGATTCGAATCATAAAAATGCTTCAAAATATTTAAAGTATGGATATGGTGGCGTTCTTTCTTTTGAAATAAAAGGCGGAATTGAAAAGGCTACAAAATTTGTCGATAATTTAAAGTTAATTAGCCATTTGGCTAATGTTGGCGATGCTAAAACTCTAATTATTTTACCTGCTGCAACTACGCATCAGCAATTAACCCACGACGAGCAATTACAAGCCGGAGTAACACCCGGCTTATTGCGTGTTTCGGTTGGGTTAGAACATATCGATGATATTATTGCAGACTTTGAGCAAGCATTTGAAATTGTAAATAAAGTCAAAGAAAATCATTTTGAATATGAGTTGCCTTTAGCAACATAGAAGAAAGTTGTCATTATTCCTTTCAGTCATGAAGGTATACGTTCTGAGTGAAGCGAAGAATCTGGTGTTTTAAAAAATGAGATACTTCGACAGGCTCAGTATGACAAACCATTTTTTAAAACATTGTTAGAACAATTAATTAAAACAAGCGGAAAGCCATGGATAATTTAAGGTTTGTACGAAGTTAATTATCCTCCCAATAATTAATCCTATTGTCTATCGGCTTCCGCTTAATAAAAACTATTATGATACAACAACAATTTCAATATAAAGGAGAATTTAAGCTCGAGAACGGGCAATCTCTGCACGATATTCAAATTGCTTATCATGCTATTGGTGAGTTAAATGCAGCTAAAGATAATGTAATTTGGGTTTGTCATGCACTTACTGCTAACTCCAATGTAGCTGACTGGTGGCCAAATATGGTTGGAGATGGGTTATTATTCGACACATCGAAATATTTTATTGTATGTGCAAATATCTTAGGCTCTTGCTATGGTACCACAGGACCTTTATCAATAAATCCAAAAACAGGAAATCCATATTATCATGATTTTCCATTAATCACAATTAGAGATATGGTAAATGCTCATGAATTGTTACGAGAGCATTTGGGTATTTCAAAAATCTTTATGATTACCGGCGGATCAGTTGGTAGCTTTCAGGCATTGGAATGGAGTATTATGAATCCTTCTTTGATTGAGAATTTGGTTTTTATTGTGAGCGGTGCATATGCTTCACCATGGAATATTGCTATAAACGAATCGCAGCGATTAGCTATTAATGCTGATCCTACATTCAAAAACAACAACGAAACAGCTGGTTTGTCAGGTTTAAAAGCTGCACGATCAATAGCTTTATTAAGTTATCGGAATGCAGCAGCTTATAATAAAACGCAGCAAGATCCTGAAAGGGAAAAAGTAGAAAATTTCAGGGCAATTTCGTACCAGCAATATCAGGGTGATAAATTAGTAAAAAGATTTAATGCATATTCGTATTATTCTATCACTAAATCTTTCGACACACATAATGTTGGACGAAACAGAGGTGGCATTGCAAAAGCATTATCAAGTATTAAAGCTGAATCTTTACTAATAGCAATATCCTCCGATATTTTGTTTTTTCCTGATGAAATTAAGGAAATTCAAAAGCACATTCCAAATTCAAAATTCATTGAAATTGACTCACTTTATGGTCATGATGGATTTTTAATTGAAACAGAACAATTAAAAGAATCATTAACGAATTTATAAACTAATAAAAATGAATCAAAAAATAAATATTGGACTTTTCGGTTACGGTGTTGTAGGCGAGAGTCTTTACCATGTGCTTAAACACAGCAAAACTGTTGATGCTGGTGTTAGTAAAATTTGCGTGAAGCAAAAAGATAAAAAACGGTCTTTAGCTGAAAATCAGTTTACTTTTAATAAGGAAGATATCATCGATGATAGAGATATTAATTTAGTTGTTGAATTGATTGATGATGCTGAAGAAGCTTATGATATTGTAAAGCGATGCTTGCAAAATAATAAAAGTGTGGTTTCTGGAAATAAAAAAATGTTGGCTCATCATTTAGATGAACTGATAGATCTTCAGGAAAAAACAGACGCTTCTTTATTGTACGATGCTTCTGCGTGTGGAAGTATTCCTATTATCAGAAATATTGAAGAGTATTACGATAACGATTTACTAAAATCAGTAACAGGAATTTTAAATGGATCATCAAACTATATTCTTTCCAAAATTTTTAATGAAGGTTTAGGTTATGAAACGGCATTAAAACAAGCCCAGGATTTGGGTTTTGCCGAAAGTAACCCAAGTTTAGATGTCGATGGATTAGACTCTTTATATAAGCTAATAATTATTGCAACACATGCTTTGGGAACATTTGTATTACCTGATCAGGTTTTTAATTACGGCATTTCAAATCTTAAAGAAAGTGATGTTCAATTTGCTCGTGAAAAAAACTTTAAAATTAAATTGGTAGCTCAGTTAATTAAATTGGATGATGAATCATTTACAATGTTTGTTATTCCTCGCTTGGTTCGTCCAGATAAGTATATCTATAATGTTGAAGATGAATATAATGGTGTAGTTATTCAGGGTGAGTTTTACGATAAACAGTTTATGTTCGGTAAAGGAGCAGGTGGATTCCCAACAGGTTCTGCTGTTCTCTCAGATATAACTGCTCGTTCGCACAATTACAAATACGAATATAAAAAGCAGAAGTATTTTAAAAAGTTAGAATATAGAACAGATCATGAAATTGAGATTTATTTACGATATAAGAATATCGTTGATTTCTCGTATTTCGAATTTGAGAATATTTCTGAAAAATATACTGGCCCTGATCATAATTACGTTGTAGGTAAAATTAAATTGGATAATTTGTTAAAAATAAGATCGATATTATCAAAACTTGATGTGTTTTTGGCATATATCAGGAATTAACTTGACATTAATACACAGTATTGTGTAAATTTATATTTCGTTCATGGGTCATTCCGGTCCGATATTTATCGGTACCGGAATCTCAAAAAACAAATCGAATGAACCTATTAGAAAAACTAAAATCAGAATTAAAAGAACGAATTTTTGTGCTCGATGGTGCAATGGGCACAATGATTCAATCATATAAATTAGACGAAGCAGCTTATCGTGGCGATAGATTTAAGGAAATTGAAAAACCCATCAAGGGAAATCATGATATTCTTTCAATTACTCAACCCAAAGTTATTTGTGAGATTCATCAATCATATCTTGAGGCAGGTGCAGATTTAATCGAAACAAATACCTTTAATGCAAATGCCATTTCCTTATCGGATTATGGATTAGAAGAAATAGCATATGAGTTAAATCTGGAATCTGCTAAAATAGCTCGCAGAGCGATTGAAAAATTTGGAAGGAAAGACGGGCATTCACATTATATTGTTGGTTCAATGGGACCAACCAATCGAACAGCTTCACTTTCGCCAGATGTAAATCGACCGGGCTTTCGTAATATTTCTTTTGATGAATTAAAGGATGCCTATTCAACACAAGCAAAAGGACTTTTGGATGGTGGTACAGATATATTATTGGTCGAAACCATATTTGACACATTAAATGCTAAAGCAGCATTATTTGCAATTAATGAAATTGCAGAAAAACGAGGAGAAGTTGTTCCAGTGATGGTTTCAGGAACTGTTGATAATAGTGGGAGATTACTTTCAGGCCAAGTGATAGATGCATTTTATAATTCTGTTTCGCATATCGACTTATTAAGTATTGGGTTAAATTGTGCTTTTGGAGCAAAACGTTTACGGCCTTTTATTGAAGAATTATCTTCTAAATCAAAATTCAATGTAAGTGTTCATCCTAATGCTGGATTACCTGATTTGTTTGGTAAGTATAATCAGTCGGCAAAGGAAATGTCCATCTTAATTGATGATTTTCTTCAAAATGGATTTGTAAATATTGTTGGTGGTTGCTGCGGTACAAGAGCCGAGCACATTAAGCAAATTGCAAAAGTTGCGTCAAAGCATAAACCTAGAAAATTACCTGAAATAAAATGTCACACCCAATTATCAGGATTGGAATCTGTGGTTGTTTGTGAAGGACGAAATTTTGTAAATATTGGTGAAAGAACCAATGTTTCGGGCTCGAAAAAATTTGCACAACTCATTCGTGACGAAAATTTTGATGAAGCATTAAAAGTTGCTCGTCATCAGGTAATTAATGGTGCGCAAATTATTGATGTTTCAATGGATGATGCTATGATTGACGCAGAAAAGGTTTTACCTGAATACTTGCATTTAATTGCATCAGAACCTGATATTGCAAAGGTTCCGATTATGGTAGATTCCTCAAAATGGTCAGTAATAGAAGCCGGATTGAAATGCTTGCAGGGAAAATCCATTGTAAATTCTATAAGCTTAAAAGAAGGAGAACTGGATTTTATTGAAAAAGCAAAAAAGATTCATGCATATGGTTCGGCAGCTATTGTAATGCTTTTTGATAAGCACGGGCAAGCAGATACTTACGAACGAAAAATTGAGATTGCAGAACGATCTTATAAAATATTGACTGAAAAAACGGATTTTCCTCCTGAAGATATCATTTTTGATTCGAATGTTTTAGCCATTGGAACAGGATTGCAGGAGCATAATAATTATGCCGTTGATTTTATAAAAGCGGTAGCCTGGATTAAGGAAAATCTTCCATTGGCAAAAACAAGTGGTGGAATAAGTAATTTATCGTTCTCGTTTCGTGGGAATAATCGTGTTCGTGAAGCTATTCATTCTGTCTTCTTATATCATGCTATAAAAGCTGGTCTCGATATGGGAATTGTGAATCCTGCTATGTTAGAAATTTACGATGATATTCCAAAAGACTTATTGCAGCTTACCGAAGATTTGGTTTTAAATAGAAGAATAGATGCAACACAAAGATTACTAGTTTTTGCAGAAAATATCAATTCAAAAGGAAAGGAAGAAGAAACATTCGATGAATGGAGAAAGAAACCTGTTAGCGATAGATTAAATCATGCTTTAATAAAGGGGAATCTTGATTTTATTGAACATGATATAGAAGAAATACGAAAAAACTATGTAATAACATTAGATGTTATTGAGGGTCCGTTAATGGATGGAATGAGTAAGGTTGGAGAGCTTTTTGGATCGGGAAAAATGTTCTTGCCACAGGTAGTGAAAAGTGCACGAGTAATGAAAAAAGCTGTTTCTTATTTATTGCCTTACATTGAAGAAGAAAAGAAGTTAAGCGGAGATCTTTCAACAAGAGGAAAAATATTAATTGCAACAGTAAAAGGAGATGTGCACGATATCGGTAAAAATATTGTAAGCGTAGTTCTATCGTGCAATAATTATGAAATTATTGATTTGGGGGTAATGGTTCCTTCCGAAAAAATTATTGAAACAGCAATTAAAGAAAAAGTTAATATTATTGGTTTAAGCGGATTAATAACTCCTTCGCTCGACGAAATGATTCATGTTGCAAAGGAACTGGAGCGAAATAATTTAAAAATTCCATTATTAATTGGTGGAGCAACTACTTCTAAAATTCATACAGCTTTAAGAATTGATCCTGAATATTCAGCTCCGGTTGTTTATGTGAAAGATGCCTCAAGAAGTGTTAATGTAGTAAATAATTTATTGTCGGATGGATTAAAAGAAAACTTTTTAAAGGAGTTGAAAGAAAAATATCAAAAATCTATTGAGAAATATGAAAAAACGAAATCGGGAGCAAAATACCTAACTCTGGAAGAAGCCCGAAAAAATAAATTGAAAATTGATTGGTCTGGATATAAAGCTAAAAGACCTGCATTTTTTGGTTCGAAAGTATTAGAAAATTTTCCGATAAAACAACTTGTAAAATACATCGATTGGACATTCTTTTTCCATCAATGGGATATTCCAGGGCGTTACCCTAGAATTTTTGATGATCCTGTAAAAGGAATCGAAGCTAAAAAACTTTTCAACGATGCACAGGAAATGCTTGAACTTATTATTCAAAAAAATATGTTAAAGGCAAATGGTGCTTTTGGGTTTTATCCTGCGAATTCCAGATCTGATGATATTGTTTTATATAATGGAAATGAGGTGATAGAGCATTTTCCTTTTATAAGAAATCAGAGGATTAAAAACGAAAACGAGCCAAACTTTTGTTTATCAGATTTTATTATTCCTGAATCAGAAAATAAAAAAGATTATATCGGACTTTTTGCCGTAACTGCTGGCTTAGGAGCCGAAAAATGGGTAAAAGAATTTAAGGATGCAGGTAACGATTATGATGCAATCATGTTAAAAATTTTAGCAGATAGATTGGCCGAAGCATTTGCAGAATTTCTTCACGAGAAAGTTCGAAAAGAGTATTGGGGATATTCAACTGATGAAAAACTTACAAAGGATGATATTTTGCATGAAAGATATTATGGAATTAGACCTGCAGTTGGTTATCCGTCATTACCAGATCATACCTTAAAGAAAACTTTGTTTGAATTGTTGGATCTTGAAAATCAGACAGGAATAGAACTAACTGATAGTTTTATGATGACACCTCAGGCTTCTGTTTGCGGATTTTATTTAGCTCATCCCGAAGCGCAGTATTTTAATGTTCAGAAAATTTCAATGGATCAGGTTCAGGATTATGCCGTAAGAAATAGCATAAGTATTGATGAAGCAGAAAAACATTTATCACAGAATTTGAATTATTTGTAGAAATAGCCCCTCCTAAATCCTCCCCAACGGGGAGGACTTGAAATAATGTTTAGGGCAGGGGTGGAAATGAATATTTAATATGTTAAAAAGAAACCAAAGGCTTGAGAATTCTATTTATTATGGAGCCAAAGCAAACACATTAGCAAAAGCTCATGATTTAAGAATGAATATGACTAATCCTGAAAAAATATTGTGGCAAAAATTAAGAAATAAGAAACTGTTAGGATGTAAATTTAGACGTCAACATGCAATTAATCAGTTTGTAGCTGATTTCTATTGCCATGAAGTAAAACTTGTTATTGAAGTTGATGGGGGATATCATAATAATTCTGATCAAAAAGAATATGATAAAAACAGAACAATTGAATTGGAAAATTTTGGAATCAAGGTATTGAGATTTGAAAATAATGAAGTAGAATCAAATATTGAAAAAGTAATCCAAAAAATAGAAAATTATTTAAAAGAAATAACCCTTCCTAAATCCTCCCCAAAAGGGAGGACTTAAGTTCTTTTTGAATTCCCTTCCCTGTTGGGGAAGGGTTAGGGATGGGGAGAAAAGAAAGGAATTATTATGAAAGTAATTGATAAAATAAAAAATGCCAAAAGTACGCTGTTTACTTTTGAACTTTTACCACCATTAAAAGGGCATACAATTCAGGAAATATATGATACTATTGATCCATTAATTGAATTTGATCCCGCATACATTAACATAACGTATCATCAGCAGGAAGTCGTTTATAAAACCCGTCCTGATGGATTAATGGAAAAACGTGTTATTCGAAAACGACCGGGAACAGTGGCTATTGCCTCGGCAATACAAAATAAATATAAAATAACTGTTGTGCCACATATGATATGTGGTGGTTTTACCAAAGAAGAAACCGAAGATGCACTTATTGATTTCCATTTTTTAGGTATTGATAATTTATTAGCATTACGTGGCGATCCCGATAAAGGGAAAAGGAAATTTGTACCTGAAAAAGGAGGACATACTTATACAAGCGATCTCATTGAACAAATTATGAATCTGAATAAAGGAAAATACCTTCACGAAGATCTGGAAGATGCAATGCCAACTAATTTTTCTGTGGGTGTTGCCGGTTACCCAGAAAAACATAATGAAGCACCAAACCTGGATGCTGATTTAGAAAATCTCAAACTTAAAGTTGAAAAAGGGGCAGAATATATTGTAACGCAAATGTTTTTTGATAATCAAAAATATTTTGACTTTGTTGATAAATGTAAAAATATAGGAATCGATGTCCCGATAATTCCGGGAATAAAGCCCGTTTCAACATTAAATGACATTTCATTATTACCACAAACATTTAATATTGATCTTCCAAATGATCTTATAAACGAGATTAAGAAATGCAAAACCAATGACGATGTTCGGCAAGTTGGAGTTGAATGGGCAATAGAACAATCTAAAGAGTTAATAAAATCAGTGGTTCCAGGGATTCATTACTATACTTTAGATCAATCAGACAACATTAAAAAAATTGTGCAAGCTGCATTTTAACTATTGCATTTATTAGTTATAATTGAATATCTTTGCAAGTTCGGAAATATGATATTTCCGAGTATAAATTTTTGAAAGATAATTCATTAGACCTTTATGGATAATATAAGAAATTTTTGCATAATTGCACACATTGATCACGGAAAGAGCACCTTGGCTGATAGGTTGTTACAAGCAACTGGGTCGGTTTCTGATCGCGATTATCAGGATCAATTACTCGATGATATGGACTTGGAGAGAGAGCGCGGAATTACGATTAAAAGTCATGCCATTCAAATGGATTATAAGTATGAAGGTAAAGATTATGTTTTAAACTTAATTGATACTCCCGGACATGTTGATTTTTCTTATGAAGTATCTCGATCTATTGCTGCATGTGAAGGTGCTTTATTAATTGTTGATGCAACTCAGGGCGTACAGGCGCAAACTATTTCTAATGTATTTTTAGCAATGGAGAATGATTTAGAAATCATTCCTGTTTTAAATAAAATGGACTTAGATGCAGCTATGCCTGAAGAAGTTAAAGATCAGATTATAGAATTGATTGGTGGTGAAAGAGATGACATTATTAATGCAAGTGGAAAAACAGGAATTGGTATCGATGAAATTCTGGAAGCAGTAATAAATAAAGTTCCTGTCCCTAAGGGCGACCCAAATGCTCCATTGCAGGCACTTATTTTTGATTCTGTATATAATCAGTATCGTGGCATTGAAGCTTATTTCAAAATTTTGAATGGAACCATTCGTAAAGGCGAACAAGTAAAATTTTTTGCTACTGAAAAAGAATATTTTGCCGACGAGATTGGAGTTTTAAAGTATAAGCAAGAGCCAAGAAAAGAATTAAAAGCTGGTGATGTTGGATATATTATTTCAGGTATAAAAACTGCAAAAGAAGTTAAAGTAGGTGATACTTTAACTACTAAAGAAAGACCATGTTCAGAATCAATTAGTGGATTTGAAGATGTTAAGCCAATGGTTTTTGCCGGTATTTATCCAATCGATGCTGATGATTATGAAGACTTACGTGAATCGATGGAAAAGTTGCAGCTAAATGATGCATCATTAACTTTTGAGCCGGAATCTTCTGCTGCTTTAGGATTTGGTTTTCGTTGTGGTTTTCTTGGATTATTGCATATGGAAATTATTCAGGAACGTCTTGATCGTGAATTCGATATGGATGTTATTACAACTGTTCCCAACGTTTCATATAAAGCATATACCACTAAAGATGAAGTGATAGATGTTCATAATCCATCAGGCTTGCCAGGAGTTACTCAGCTGGATTATATTGAAGAGCCATATATAAGAGCCCAAATTATTTCTCAAGCAGAGTATGTTGGTCAAATAATGAAACTTTGTATTGATAAACGCGGAGAATTAAAGAATCAAGTTTATTTGCCTAACGATCGTGTAGAAGTATCTTTTGAGATGCCATTGGCAGAAATCGTATTCGATTTTTACGATAAACTAAAAAGTATTTCTCGTGGTTATGCTTCTTTTGATTATCATCAAACAGGATATGAAAGAGCAAGTCTTGCACGATTAGATATATTACTAAATGGCGAAATGGTTGATGCTTTATCAACATTAATTCATAAAGATAATGCTTACAATTTTGGACGCCGAATGTGCGAAAAATTAAAAGAACTTATTCCTCGCCAGCAATTCGATATTGCTATTCAGGCAGCAATTGGAGCAAAAATTATAGCTCGTGAAACAGTAAAAGCTGTTCGTAAAGATGTTACAGCAAAATGTTATGGTGGTGATATTACACGTAAGCGAAAACTTCTTGAAAAACAGAAGAAAGGTAAAAAACGAATGCGTCAGGTAGGAAATGTGGAAGTACCACAACAGGCATTTCTGGCTGTATTAAAGTTAGACTAATTTGAATTAATAGAATTTAGTTTTTTAATTAAATATAATTTGTCATTCCGGGCTTGTCCCGGAATCTTTATTTTTGCCTTTTTGATTCTTAATTTTAATAATTTAATTTTGTTCAAATGACAGATCAAGCAAATAGAAATAAATACATCAAAAAAGCTTCCTGGGTTGGAATTATTGGCAATACTATTTTAGCTGTTTTAAAAATAGTAATTGGGTTTATTTCTGGGAGTCTTGCTGTTGTTGGAGATGGAATTGATACCGCAACCGATATCATGACCTATTTTATTACTCTTCTGGCAGCTAAAATAATGAATAAACCGCCTGACTTCAAGTATCCATACGGTTATAATCGGGCAGAAGCAGTTGCAACAAAAGCACTTAGCTTTGTTATATTTTTTGCAGGTGCACAGCTGTTTTTATCTACTTTGTTAAGACTAATAAAAAATGAACCTCATCAAATACCTGCATTACTAGCAATTTATGTTACCATATTTTCAATTATATCTAAAGCCGGATTAGCTTTTTATCAGTTTAAAATTGGGAAAAAAAGTGAAAGTAAAATGATCATTGCGAATGCTAAAAATATGCGAAATGATATTCTCATTTCATCTTCAGTATTGGTAGGGCTTGTTTTTACACACATTTTTAGTCTTCCAATTCTGGATTTGATCACTGCAATGGCTGTTGGTTTATGGATTATGAAAGCCGGATTTGAAATATTTATGGAAACAAGTCGCGAATTAATGGATGGAACCGATAATCCGGAATTATATTATAAAATTTTTGATGCTGTAGAAGAAGTTGGGGGAGCAAATCCACATAGGGTGAGAGCAAGAAAGCATTCTAACTTATATACAGTGGATTTAGATATAGAGATTGATGGTAAACTTTCCATCGAGGAAGGTCATGATATTGCTATGGAAGTTGAAAAGAATATTAAAACAAGAATAGAAAATGTGTATGATGTTTTAGTTCATGTTGAGCCAAAAGGTAATGTTGAGAAAGAGAAATTTGGACTTTCCCGTGATAATATAGATACTGAATGTAAAAAGCAAAAAAAGGGAAATGCAAAATAAATATCAGAAACCTGCAGGCTCATATATCAGTTTTATGAGTAATAAAGTGAAAACGTATGGTGGCATTAATTTAGCACAAGGTATTCCCGGATTTAATCCTCCAAAAGAACTAACAAATATTTTGAGTAATATCTCAAACGATAGAATTCATCAGTATGCACCGGGAAATGGAAATGGAGAATTGCTTGATTTGCTTTACTCAAAATATAAAAACGAATATCCTTTTTCAAAAGATGATTTTTTAATTACACAAGGCGGAACAGAAGCTTTATCTTTATTGTATACTTATTTTAATAAAATACTTCCAAAACCATTCGCTGCATTGGCGTTTGATCCAGTTTATGAAAGTTATAAATATTTACCGGGGATTTTTAATACCGATTTTGTTTCATTTTCATTTGAGGCGGATTATTCAATAGATTTTTCAAAATTGAAAAAGAGCTGTATAGAAAATAACGTGAAAATAATTTTCTTAGGTTCTCCAGGAAATCCTTTTGGTAAAATATGGTCTAAAAATGAAATTAACTCATTACTGAATTTAAGCAAACAACTAAATATTTATATAGTATTGGATGCCGTTTACAAAGAATTGTATTTTAAAGAAAAGCCATACATTCCTTTAGATCAGTTTAATCCAAATCTATTTTACACAAATAGTTTTTCAAAATTATTTTCAATTACCGGATGGCGAATCGGGTATTTAATTGCACATCAGGATCATATGCAAAACATTAAATCAATTCATGATTATACCGGCTTATGTGCTCCATCAGTTTTACAACAGGCAATAGTTGATTATCTAAAAAAATGTGATTTTGGTGCTGATTATATTTCTAATCTTAGAAATGAATTAAAAGAATCATATAATCATTTGTCTGGTGAATTGAAAAAATTAGGATTCGTTATTCCTGAAACAAAAGGCGGTTACTTTGTGTGGGCTAAATTACCCGAAAAATATTCTGATGGATTTAAGTTTGCAATTGATTTATACGAAGAACAAAAAGTGGCTGTTATACCAGGTGAGCATTTCTCAAATAAAGCCAAAAATTATATCCGTTTTAATATTGCTAGAGAAAAATCAGAAGTAGAAGAGGGAATAAACAGGATAAAAAGATTTTTCGAATAATCTAACTTTGTTTTCAATAGTATTTTTTACACCTTTATAATCATATATTTTATTAACACTAATTTTATTAATAATGAAAAAAATCAACTACTTATTATTATTTTTTACCGCTCTCTTAATTTCATGTTCGGGAAATACTGAGGTAAAGGAAAAGACAAAAGCGAGCAGAAATTTTGAAAAACAGCAGACGGTATGTATTTGGGATGGTGTTCCTGTTAGAGAAGAGCCTTCTAAAGATGGAAAATGGGTATCAAAAATTAGCTTAGGTGAATCATTATTCTTCTTAGGTGAAACCGTTCTTGATACTACTGATAATGACAGAGAATACATAAAAGTTGAATTGTCTGATGGTAAAATTGCTTGGGCAAGAAGTTATGGCTTAGTTATTAATGGTACAGTTGCTGCAGTAAAAGAAAAAGTGCCAGTTTACGAAAGACCAGATCTTTTAACTTTAACAAAAAAGGTATTTAAAGAAATGGATATTCTTGCAATTGAAGAAGTTAAAGAAGATTGGATCAAAGTTATTGGACAGGAGAAAAAGATTAATGGTTGGATCAAGAAAGTTGTCGTAACAGAGAATAAAGAAGATGTTGCAGTTGCAATATTAGCATCTAAACAATTAATGAAAGATGGTGAAATTGTTCCTGAAAAAATAGAAGAGTTTTTAGAGAATTTACCTTATAAAAATTCAGTTTTCAACGAATATATTAAAGCACATATAGTGGAAGAAGAAGTTGTTGTTGAAGAGGTTATTGATGATGTTGAAATGGAAGAGGCTTCAGAAGAAGCTGAAACTGAAGAAGTTGTAGAATAGTAAGACCGTATAATAATTTTTTATAAAGTAGCCCGACAAATTTGTCGGGTTTTTTATTGGATATTAAATCCTGCTTCTTTCAAGTTGTCCCAATAATTAGGATAGCTTTTTGAAACCACTTCGGGATTTTTAATTTTTAATTGTTTTGTAATAATGCACAAGGGTGCAAAAGCCAAAGCCATTCTATGATCTTCATACGTTTCTACAATATGATCTGCAGGAACTTTTAGTTCTTCATTTCCCAACCATGATATAGAATAATCAGATTCTGACTGAATATGAATTCCTAATCTCTCAAATTCTATAACTAAAGCCTTTATACGGTCTGTTTCTTTTATCGATAAATTATCTAATCCGGTAAGTTTAAAAGGAATCTTTTTTGCAACTAATGTAACTGCTAATGTTTGAGCCAGATCAGGACAATCGGTAAAATCATATTCAAAAAAAGTGCAAGTGGTTGGAATATGTTTAATTCGTATACCAAAATTTGTAAATGCAGAATCAACGCCAATTTCTTTAAATAATTCTGTTAAAACAGAGTCGCCTTGCAAACTGTTTTTTTTAAGACCTGTTAATTCTATCATTGAATTTTCAGATAAAGAAACAATCTCAAACCAATACGAGGCCGATGACCAGTCAGCTTCAATAATTATTTCTTTTGGTTGGTAAGTGCCTTTATTTACCTGAATTTTATTACCAATCCATTCGCATTCAACACCAAACTCCTGCATTAATTTTATGGTCATCCAGATATAATCTTTGGAAAGAATTTTATCCTCAATTGTTAAATTTAATTCTCCATCCAAATAGGGAGCGATCATTAGTAATGCGCTGATATACTGGCTGCTAATATTGCCTTTTATACTAATAGGTTTTGCTTTTAAAGTGCTCCCGGTTATTTTTAATGGAGGATAACCTTCATTTTCGATATATTCAATTTGAGCACCTAATTCTATGAGTATATGTACAAGTTTGTGTATCGGCCTTTGTTTCATTCTTTCGCTTCCTGTCAGAATTCTTTCTCCTGGTATTTGTGACAGAAAAGCTGTTAAAAACCGCATAGCAGTTCCAGCTGCTCCAATATCAATTATTTCTTCAGACAAATTGTTTAATGCCGACTTTAAAGCTTTTGTGTCGTCACCTTCAGAGAGATTTCTGATTTTGAATCTTTCTTCACATAATGCACGAATTATTAAAGCACGGTTCGATAAACTTTTCGATGCTGGTAGCGATCTAAAAGTTTTTATTTCTTTATCGGGTGCAGTTATAACAATGCTCATCTTTACAAATTTCTATACCAGTTTAAAACTTCAATAATATTTTCTTTTGTACAGTACTGATCAATTTTCAATTGACCGAAATCTTCAAGTAAGGTGAAATTTATATTTGATTCTTTATTCTTCTTGTCGTGACTTGTATATTCAATTATATCTTCAATATCAGAGGCGTTAATTTTAAGCTTATTATAAGTTTTAAGCAAATATGAAATAATATCATCTGCTTTTTCACTTGAGAAATTGCAGATTTTTTCTGATAAGAAGAGCTCGCAAATAATACCATGAGCCACAGCTTCTCCATGAGTTATTTTTTTTTCAGTACCCATAAAAAAACTTTCAAAAGCATGTCCTAAAGTATGGCCGAAATTTAAAGCTTTTCGAATATTCTTTTCATGAAGATCTTTTTCAACAAAATGATTCTTAATATTTACCGATCTTGCAATAAGCTGGTTCAATTCCTTAAATCCAGTTTGTTTAATGTCGTGAGAAATTAAATTGTTCCAGTCTTTTTCATCAAAAACCAGAGCATGTTTTAACATTTCTGCCCATCCCGACATAATATGTTTTTTGTCCAGAGTTTGGTTAAAAGAACTTTCAATAAGTACATATTTAGGGTGATTAAAAACTCCAATCTCATTTTTTAGTCCCAGTAAGTTTATTCCTGTTTTTCCTCCAACAGAAGCATCAACCTGTGATAATAATGTTGTAGGAATATTAATGAAATTAATTCCGCGTTTAAATGTTGAAGCAACAAATCCTCCTAAGTCGCCAATAATTCCACCACCTAAATTTATAAGTAATGAATTTCTATCCGCCCCTTTCTTTGATAATTCACTCCAAACTTTTTCAACTGATTTAATGCTTTTGTTCTTTTCCCCACTTTCTATTTTAATAATTTCAGAATCTTTTATTAAATCATTATGGCTAATTATTGGTAAGCAGTGTTTTCTAGTATTTTCATCAACAAGAATAAATATTTTAGTATTTCCAAGGCTTTTTAAAACTTCAGTTAAAATCGAATGTATTTCCGACGAAATATATATGATAGAATGTTGTGTAATAATTTTCATTCCGAGTATTATTTTTTGATGTTTAAATGTACAAAATATATTTATACGATAAAATCAGAGCTTTACGAGTTTTTATACATTTCCATAGGTGAATAATTATGTATAGACCAGAAAGTTAATTACCTTTGATAGCGATTTTAAAATAACAAAAATGATTTTTGATAACAGAAAAATAGTTGTAAGATTAACAATAAGAAGATATTTAAGTTTGTTAGCATTTCTTATAATAATGGCGCTTTTAGTATTGGTTAATATTATTAAAAAACCTTTTTTAGGGATGGATAAATCTTTTTATGTATTGTTAACATGCACAACTTATGTGCTTTATGTTGTTTTTACATATTTCCGGAGCTATAACTTTTTTTCTTTTAATGATGAAGGAGAAAAGCTTGTGTTTAGATTCATTTCATTGCGTCCATTTGATAACGAAAAAAGAGCAATTGAAATCTCAAAAAAAGAATTTGGAGGATTTGATATTCACAGATCTTTTTTAAGCTTTAAGCAAGAATTAATATTAAAATTAAAAACAAAAAAAGGTGTTGCAAATTATCCATCTATTAGTATAACTGCTCTGTCTCGAAAGCATAAAAATATGCTTGTAAATTCTTTTAATCAATTAAAAAAAAGCATTTAAACTCTAAGTGAACATGTAGCTTAATTACAATGTTTCTACCTTGAAATAAAAATGTGTTTAATATCATATTTTCTTATGCTTTTTTATTCGATTAATTAAATATTAAAATTTATTTTTGCGCAAAATTTTATGACAATTAGTATTCATAATTTAAATTATATAAAAATGAACGTAGATAAATTAATGCTTCAGTTGGAGCAAAAACATCCTGGAGAAGTAGAGTACCTTCAGGCAGTTCGCGAAGTTTTAGAGTCAATCGAGGAAATTTACAATCAAAATCCTCAATTCGAAGCAGCAGGTATTATCGAAAGAATCGTTGAGCCAGATAGAATCTTAACATTCAAGGTGCCTTGGGTTGGCGACGACGGAAAAGTAAACGTTAACTTAGGTTACCGAGTACAGTTCAACAACGCTATTGGACCTTACAAAGGAGGTTTACGTTTTCACCCAAGTGTTAATTTAAGTGGATTAAAATTCTTAGGATTCGAGCAAATCTTTAAGAATTCACTAACAACTCTACCTATGGGTGGAGGTAAAGGTGGATCAGATTTCAATCCAAAAGGAAAATCAGATGCAGAAGTAAT
>DAOUTQ010000239.1 GCA_030668615.1 Bacteroidales bacterium
AAAAGGTATCCTCTCCCCTTTCAATGTATTGGTTTTATAAAGAGGCGTTTGTCCAATTCTTAAAACAGGTAAACTGCTTTTATCAAACAAAGGCAATAAGTCGAAAAAATCTAATTCAGAAAACCTGACAGGTATATTTCTGCTTTTCCTTAAATCAGGAATATACAAACCTACCTTGTTGAAGAAGCAACAAAAGCAAATATCCAAATAATCGAAACATCCGACGGTGGTAAAGCGTTAAACAAGACCATGGATAAAGTCTGGGATAGGATAGTTATGCTTGATAAACAAGAGAAAAAGAAGAAAAAGAAAAGAAAACAAACTCCTGATTAATCAGTAAATTTCCTTTCTTAGTAATAGAGTAATTCAACTCAGCTCCGAGGTTATTTATAAAACTTTGTTCTACCGATATAATATTTTTTTTATCAGAATAGCTGTAATTTATTTCGGCTCTGGTTTTAAAGCCAGGTTGATACTGAATTTTTACTTTGTAAATGAAATCTTTAATTTCATAGTTCTTTATACTAAAAAACTCTGACTCATATTTTTTATTTCCCGATTCAAAAGAATTAATAAAAGTAAAATCTTCTGTAAATCTCCATCTTACATTTATCCTGTTAAGATTTTTATTTCTTTCATCAAGCCCATTGGAAAGGAGTATGGTATTTCTGTTTTTCTGATATATATAATCAATACCGAATTTTGAACTTATTCTGTTAAAAGAAAATGTATTTCTTATATTCTGATTCATACTAATTATAGTACTGTCATTTAAGTTGTAAAAAGGATTAAGACTATGTTCAGGTAAATCATCTGTTGATTTTTGATTAATAAGCCATGCAAGGTTATTTGAAAAACGCGAGACTATTTTTCTAAGTCCTTTTTTATTTTTCCATAATACTTCAGGCCTGAGATTAAGTACCTGACTAAATTCGTTTTTATAGGTTTTTATATATTCATTGCCAGGCGAATAAATTCTGATATAATTTGCTTCATCCTGAAATTGAGCAACTTCAAACTCATCAAGTTCGGTTATTCCATTATTATTGTAATCTTCCCAAGTATATATTCCTTGTCCGGTTGTTACTTTTAAATAACTAAATTCCTTTTTTGGTTCAAGGCCCGAACCTGCTTCGTAAAATATAGATGATGAAACAGCACCTTTGAAAAGTCTGAAATTATAATTAATTCTACCTGTAAGTGTGTTTTCACCTTGTGCATTTATAATTGTTGTATCTAAATATGTCAGTTTTCGGTAATTAACGGTAGTTTTTAAAATATTCGACGGATTTCTTAATAAGGCAAAATCAATTTGAAAATCTTCCGATTCTGAACTTTGTTTTAGACTGTTGTTAATAGGTAAAAAATCATTACGTAGAGTATAACTTATAGAATACTTGTTAATTAACGAATCAGGACTTTGAATATAAAAACGATATGAGTTAAAACTAAAGCTGTTCAATGTTAGGCTATCATTCAAATTATTATTCCAGATATTTTGCTCCATTTCATTTTCAAAACCCGATTCCAAATATCGGAACGATTTTGAAATCCCCGCCAGGTATCTTATGAACTGTGTATTATTGATTTCAGATTCAGAGTTTAATAACGAAGAGTTTAAAAACAAAGAGAATCCTGATTTATTAAGAGAACCATTAAGTTGATTTCTGTAAGCTGTATATTCTCTACTATCAGTTAAAAGACTGAAAGCATAATTGCTTTTAAACGTTTTCTTATGCTTAAATAATATTTCTGTTTCAATAAGATTTTCATCGTTGGAAAAAGGTTTTGTAATATTCCAATCTCGTTCGAATTCAACAGTTCTAAACCTTTCTATTTCTTTAAAATTCTTGTTTAATAATTGCCAGTTTATATTTGTTTTAAGTTGATTAAGTGTTGTGTCTCTATTTAGCAAGCTTTTTTGAAAAGCAAGTTTTAATGCGTAACCAACATTGTCAGAAGCATCTTTATCAGAAAAGGTATTAATATCATAATTGCTTATAGCAAGTTCAAAATTGGTAAAACTTGTCGAATTCAAACTCAGATTACCTCCAAAACTTACCATTTGATGTTTTTTTGGAGAAACCAGTAATCGAACTGGCTCATATTCACCTTGAGGTATTCCATTTATAGGAGCCAGCCATTCAAAAACTCGTCCGTTTGCCGCATTTTGAATTTGAATATAATTACCCTTATTGGCTCCAACATTACTGAATCCCAGATAGTAAAATGCTTTTTCGGGATTAATAGAATATTGATAAAATTCGTATGTTATTCCATTAATCAGAGTGTCCTTTTTTTCATAAAGCACATAATCATTTCTAAATTCAACGCTGTCAACATTTGCAATAAATGTATCACCTATGCTATCTCCTGATTCTGCAAGATATTGTTTTTGATCGTTTGTTAACTCCTGATTAATGGGTTGATTTTTGCTATCCTGTTCGGAATATACATTCAGCCAAAAACTTCCTTTTTGAGTTTTAAATTCATTTGCACTGTAAATAAGATATCTTGAGTAACTTC
>DAOUTQ010000198.1 GCA_030668615.1 Bacteroidales bacterium
GCCAATCATTAATGAATTCGATACAGCAATTATTCTTAACCAACAATCAATGGATAAATTTGAGAGTACGGTTAAGCCTGGAGGTACATTGATTTACGATCCGAATGGTATAACTCGTCATCCTGACAGAAAAGATATCAAGATTTATCGTGTTGAAGCTGCTGCTGAAGCTGCTAAAATGGAAACAACAAAAACTTTCAATATGATTGTTTTGGGTGGATTCTTAAAAATTAAGCCAATTGTTAAAATGGAAAATGTGATAGCTGGTTTGAAAAAATCATTACCAGAACGTTATCACCATATGATTCCTGTTAACGAAAAAGCTGTTAAAAGAGGAACTGAAATTGTTCAGGAAATTCAGAAACTGAACTAAGAAATTATAGATTAGTATATTTTAAGATCCGCTGCTTTTGGTAGCGGATTTTTTTTATCAAAAAATAGGTTTTGTTTTTTTTATAACAAATTGTTACTTTTATTTAATATTTAATTATAAATTGATTTCTGTTATGAGTAAAAAGATGCAAATTGATGCAACAGATCGTAAAATACTATCACATTTAATAAAAAATGCGCGTACTCCTTTTCTAGAAATTGCACGTTCATGTGGAATATCAGGCGCAGCAATACATCAGCGTATAAAGAAATTAGAAGAATCAGGTATAATAAGTGGTTCTAAATTCACGGTTCAACCAAAAGCTGTTGGTTTTGATATTTGTGCTTTTGTAGGTATTCTATTAGATAAAGCACATGTTTATAATAATGTAATTCGTGAGATTGAAAAAATACCAGAAATTGTAGAATGTCATTTTACAACTGGAAACTGGTCGTTATTAGTTAAAATTTATTGTGTAGATAATCAGCACTTAATGAATGTTCTGGTGTCGAAAATGCAAAATATCCCGGGTGTTGCTAAAACAGAAACATTTATTTCATTAGAGCAAACCATTGACAGAGAGTTTAGTATATAATTAAAGGCTTAATAGAAATTCTATTAAGCCTTTAATTTATGAATGTGCTAATTACTCGTACCTTAAAGCCTCTATAGGATTAGTACTACTTGCTTTTAATGCCTGATAGCTAACAGAGATCAAAGCAATTAATATTGCAATTATACTGCTAATAATAAATGGCCATACTGAAAGATCAATCCGATAAGTAAAATTATCAAGCCAATTTTTCATAAAATACCAGGCAACAGGCCATGCAATTACATTTGAAATTAAAACTAACTTTAGAAATTCTCTGTTAATCAATTTTATTATTGTAATAATAGATGCACCCATCACTTTTCTAATACCAATTTCTTTTGTTCTTTGTTCAGCAGTATAAGAAGCAAGACCAAAAATACCCATACATGCTATTGCAATTGCTAATCCTGAAAAAATAACAAACAGCTTGAAAAAACGCTCTTCAGCTCTATATAAGGCATCTAAATCATCATTATAGAAAGATGGTGCATAATTTATTTCGACATTAAGATCGTCCCATTTTTCTTTAATATAGTCCAATGTTTCGCTGGTATTTGATGAGTTTATCTTTATGATCGACCAATATATCATATCATGATTAATAAAATAAACTACAGGTACAATTTTGCTGCGTACCGATTCGAAATGGAAATCTTCAGCAACACCTACAACTTGTCCTTTTCGGGGAACCCATTCACCAGTTGTAAAATCAACTTTACTCGTTTCAAACATTTTTCCTAAGGGATCATCCCATCCAAACTCTTTAATAGCTGCTTCATTTAAAATAAAAGTAGAATTTTCATCTGCTCTTATGTTTCTGTCAAAACTTCTACCTTCAACTATTTTATTTTTTAAGGTCTCAAAATAATCATACTCAACAGTAACCAACTTTATGGATTTATTACCGTCGTATTCTATACCTTCCGCAGTATAACTTAGGTTGTGTGAGAGTTGGTTTGTGGGACGCTTGTTTGAAGCTGTTATGCTTTCAATATTTGGATTTTTCAGTAATTCTTCTTTAAAAGTTTCATACTTATCTGTTCCAGGAGAACGCATTAATACAATATTTGATGGATCAATACCCAAAGGCTTATTCTTCATATATGACCATTGTAAATAAACTATTAAAGTACAAACGATGAGAATTACAGATATTGAAAATTGAAATATAACCAGCAATTTTCTTAAAATTGAACTGGATGAAGAATTTATAGATTTCTTTTTCAGCGCATTGAGTGGTTTAACTGAGCTTAGAAAAAATGCCGGATAACTACCAGAGAATATTCCAATAACGATTGCAATAACAAATGTCAATAAGATTATCCACAAATTATTCATCCATACAATATCTATTTCCTTTCCGGCAATTTTATTAAATGCAGGCATCAGAATATCAGCTAATGCAAGGGATAATATCAATGAAAGAAATGTCATTATAATAGCTTCTCCTAAAAATTGAAATACAAGGCTTAATTTTCCTGCCCCCAACACTTTACGCATACCTACTTCTAATGATCTTTTTGCAGAACGTGCAGTGGCAAGATTCATATAATTTATTGAAGCAATGAGCAGTATAAAAATGGCAATTATTGAGAAAATCATAATATTCCTGTAATTCCCATTGGTTTCAATCTCGAAACTATCATTCGAATGCAAATGAATATCCAATAAAGGTTGAATCAATAAATCAGGTAGAAAAGTTACTTCATCTCCCCGCATTTGTCCGGTAAAATCTTTACCTTTTTTTCGGATTGACTCTATTGAAGTATTTTCAGGCATTAGTATGTAGCTATATACTGACATGTTGCCCCAATCATTCAATTGCAAATGTGTTAGAACGTTAGGGGCAGATCCCATGGATTGCATAATACTAAGATGAAAATGAGAATTAGTTGGCATATCTTTAATTACTCCCGTAATTCGGGACGGAGCTTCACCTACATTTGTTATAATGCGAAGTGTTTTATTAATAGGATTTTCATCTCCAAAAAATTTCTTTGCAACTGTTTCTGTTATTACAATTGTAAATGGTTCGTCCAAAGCTCCTTTTGGGTTTCCTGCTATCCATTCAAAAGTGAATACATCAAAAAAATCTTTATCTACTATTGAAATATTTGACTCATAGAATTTTTTATCTTCATATTCAACATAGTAAGAAAAAGGATATCCAATCCTTACAAAGGATTCAATTTGATTAAAATAGCTCTCGAATGATTCCTTTAGCATATATTCTGTTATGATCTGAAGTGCTTTATCTCCATTAGGTTTCTCAACATCGTAACCGATTCTGTAAATTCGATCAGCTTTTTCGTGATAGCGATCGTAACTCAATTCATCAATTATATAAAATGTGATGAGTAAACAGGCTGTTAAGCCTATTGTTAGTCCCAAAAGATTAATTATAAAATAACCTTTCTGTCTAATTAAGTTTCGTATGGCAACTATAAAATGATTTTTGAACATGATATGTTAAATTTATTAATTATAATTCATTTATTCTTCCCAGTTATAAGTCAATACATATGCCATAAAGTAAAATGTCAGATAATCAAGATGTTATATTTGAGATAGAAAAGAGTAGTGTGTAAAAACTTCCATTGCGTGTGTAAAATTTACACAATTATTTGTAACTTTGATTTATTCTATAATATCCGGTTATGAGTAAAAAAGGTAAAATATTAGTTGTTGATGATAATGAGGAAGTTCTGATTGCGGTAGAAATGCTACTTTCCGGATATTTCGAAAAAATTGAAACTATTAAAAATCCTAATTTATTATCTTCTGTTTTAGAAAGAGATCAATTTGATGTTATAATTCTGGATATGAACTTCAGTGCGGGAATTAGTTCTGGAAATGAAGGGATTTACTGGATGAATGTGATTTTGAAAGCTGATCCGGAAGCAATAATAGTTTTTATAACTGCTTATGGCGATTTAGATTTGGCAGTAAGAGCAATACGTGAAGGAGGAACTGATTTTATTCAGAAACCTTGGGATGATGAGAAATTTATCACCACTATTGAGAATGCTTTTAAACTTAGAAAATCTCAACTTGAAATATCTAATTTGAAACTTAAACAAAAGCACTTATCTGAAGATATTTCCGCTCATTTTCCAGATATTATTGGAACGTCGGAAGCGATAAGTAAGGTTTTTAAAACGATCAGGAAAGTTGCAAAAACAGATGCTAATGTTTTAATCTTAGGTGAGAACGGAACAGGTAAGGAGCTTGTTGCACGTGAGATTCATAAAAAATCATTGAGATCAGGAGAGGTCTTTGTAAATCTGGATATTTCTGCTTTACCCGACACTCTTTTTGAAAGCGAACTCTTTGGATATGTTAAAGGTGCGTTTACTGATGCTAAGGCTGATAAGCCTGGAAGAATTGAGATTGCTTCTGGAGGGACTCTTTTTTTAGATGAAATAGGAAATCTATCATTAGCAGCTCAGTCAAAATTATTAACGGTACTACAAAATAGAGAAATTAGCAGGTTAGGAGCCAATTATAAAATACCTGTTGATATTCGCCTTGTTTGTGCAACAAATAAATCTCTGCAGGAAATGGTTGCTGAAGGATTATTTCGTGAAGATTTACTTTACAGAATAAATACTATACAAATAGATATACCTCCATTAAGAGAAAGAAATGAAGACATCGTTTTATTAGCAAATTTTTTCAAAGAGAAATATGAAAAGAAGTATTGCAAACCTATTTTTAAATTAGAGGGATCTGCAATCGAAAAATTAAAATCATATGCTTGGCCCGGTAACGTTAGAGAATTACAACATATTGTGGAAAAGGCGGTCATTTTAAGCGAAAAGAATTCCCTTGACGGAAATGATTTTTGGTTATCAGAAAACAAATTAAAAATTAGTAAAACGCTTGATTTATCAGAAAACGAAAAACGTTTAATATTAAAGGCGATTGAAAAAAATAAAGGAAATTTTACACTTGCAGCGAAAGAATTGGGAGTTTCGAGAAAAACATTGTACAATAAATTCAAGAAGTATGGGCTGGAATAAATATAGTATAAAGTTGTTTGTTTTTTTAGTGATTTTGTCCTTGCTTGGATTTATTTTTTTCTGGTCCTTAGGTTCAAGTCAGCTAGTGGTTACTAAAATTGTTTTGGCTTTAGCA
>DAOUTQ010000084.1 GCA_030668615.1 Bacteroidales bacterium
CTTTATTCAGAATATACGGTCGTCCAGATTCAATTTTCTTACCTTGAACAAACAGATTTAACTCCCCAAAGTATCTAAAAATGAATGATTGAATTGATTGAATATAAAATACAACTATTTTGCCATAAAGATTTTGCCTAAAAAGATGCTTATAAGGTTCCTGTTGAGCACCTTTATTTTTCATTATCCAGGCAAGATTATCAGACCATTCTTTAACCTGATTATCAATTACAAGAACCTTATCACTTTCTAGTTTTTCTGGATCACCTTCAAAAATAAACGATCGAAAATTATTAAACTCATGTTCTGAAAGACTAAAAGATTTCGAAACCGTTTTAACAAACTCAAACTCATGCTCTGTAACTACGTGATCCTCATATATAAACTCCAGTAATTGCAAAAAAACAATTACCCTTTCATAACGTAACAGACCCTTTTTAATCTGATTGCAAACATTAGATATTTGAAACGAAATTATAGAATCACTGTCTTTTAAATCTTTTATATCTTCAGAATCAAGTTCTTTTTGATAAAACTCATGGTAATTATCGAACAACCTCAAATACTCATTTATAAATTCACTGCTTAAATAGCGCAAAAGATATGCTTCAACAATCTTCCTGCCTTTTGCAGTAACACCTTCATGGTTAACATTTGCAACTATAGCAAATAAATGAATTAATGCATTTAATATTGATTCGCTCATTGAGAATTATTTGGTACAAAATTTAAGAAATAATTCATAGAATAAAAAAGGCTCATGCGAAATAAACACATGAGCCTTAAATTTTTTATTTTTTTTCTTATGAAACTACTTTGTTTCTAAGAGAACTTGCCTGCTCAATAATCTGATTTAACTGACTCTCTGTAATCCCTGTTTCATCAATGCTATCATAAACCAACTTTATTGGTTTTAGATCAACTAAAACAGATTGAATTGTTTCATGCTCATTGTGTGGAGCAAGCAGCTCAATTAATTTTTCTAATGACGATTTTTGATGTAATATAACTTTAACTAATTCCGGATTATGATATACTGATTCAGAGATATTACAAGAAATATACATGCCTTCTATCCAGGTACCAGTAAGTACTAATAATGAAAGGTCTTCTTTATTATTTTTCACTAAAAATTCGTAAGTGTCATAAAAAGAATTAGTTATTAAATCAATTAATTTATCCTTATTATCAATATTTGATTCAACCTCCTCAATAAAATCTCTTGAAAACGCACCTGTAATACCAAGTTCTTTAATTAAAATCTCCGAAGCTTCCATATAGGACATTAATTCCTGCTGCATATTATAAGTACTGGCATAACTTAAATCCGCACTATATACTCCAAGATTTAGCGCTTGGTCCTTGTCAGTAAAATATTTATCAACATTAGTAAGTTCGTTTGTTATTCCTATAATGTAACTTGCTTCTACCTTGTTTATTAATTCAGTTACTTCAAAAGCAGTTGGTAAAGGGTAAACAACTTCTCTTACTTTCTTTTCCACTTCGCTTTTATCGAGCATACTTTCAGCTGAAGTTTCTTCTGAAGTTTCATTTTTATTTCCACTAGTACAATTTGTAAATGCAATAACAATTAATGCTACAAATAACAAATAACTTGTTTTTCTGAATGCTAATTTTAAATTTTTCATCGATACTCTATTTTTAATTCTTTGATTTTTAATTACTTCCCCTATTTTTAATCAATATTATTGATTAGTGTAATTTACGTTTTTTTTATTTATTTTCAATTTCAAAGTTATATTAATTTTCTGTAACCAAATCCCCAAAGCTCAACTCTTTTAGCCAGGTAACCAAAAAACAAAGTTGAAAAGAAAGTTACCGAACCATAAATAACTGAGACCATTGCTATTTCGTAATTATTAAGCAAGCTCTCAGCAACATATATTCCAATAATGCTATTTTTTAATCCCACTTCAATGCTTATAGTAAAGTTATTCTTTCCTCCTAATTTTAAATTTTTAGATAAAAGAAAAACAACAAGCATTGATATAAAGTTCAGTAATACAGCCCATGGAATTAAATATAAATAATCATTAAATGATGATTGTGTGCCATTATCATTAAAAAAAATCATATAAACAAATACAAAAAGCAATATTGCAGGCAATATTATTTTCAGAGGATTCTGAGCCAACAAAGCAAACCTGAAAAAATAATTTCTTATTAACATTCCTATTAATGTCGGAATAAGTATAGTAAATAAAATATTTATTACCGTATCATATAAGTTCAAATATATATGTCTTTCTTCTCCAATAAATAATATCAACGACAAATTTACAATAAGAGGCAAAGTAATAAGAATTATTAAACTATTTAATGCTGTTAAGGAAATAGACAATGCCAGATTTCCTTTTAAAATATGAGTAATTAAATTTGTCGCCGAACCACCAGCACATGCAGTAATTAAAATAAATCCAACTTTAATAAATGGGCTTAAATTTGTAAAATAAAAAAGTAAAAATGCAACTAATGGAAGAATTACTACCTGACTTAATATGCCGGTAATAATTGGTTTAGGATAACGAAAAACATTGAAAAAATCTCTTTTTTCCAGAGACAACCCTATCCCCATCATAATTATAGAAAGAGAAAGAGGTAATAAATATGTAGAAAAAAAGTTCTGCATGTACACGAAGGTAATCAACAATAGTAAATATTTATAATTCAGAAAGATATTTTATTAAAAAAAGGAGTAATAAAAACCGACCCTTCCCTTATTTTTAAAACAAAAGTTATTTCTATTTTATGTAATTTTTATCACATTTTTGATATAGTAGAAGTTTAAATACTTCAAAATTACACACTTTGTATTCCTGAAAAACAAAGATGAAAAGTTGATTATCACAAAAAAAGTAACTAATTTCAGTTTCTTTAAAGACATAAAAAATGCAAATGTTCTTTACATATTTTTAAACTTTAGAACTACAGTTACGGTCTAATATTAATTTGAAACTAATTTAACCAATAATTAATGTTATTATGAAACACATCGACGCCACACTCAAACTTCTCCTTATTGTTCTATTTGTTTTTTCTTTTAATAATTCTTATTCGCAAACAAGCATCCCTAAACCTCAAGATCATTTTGGTTTTGTTCCGGGAACAGATGGAATGCTTTTTAATTACGAAGAATTAATTTCATATTTAACAAAGCTTGATGATCTTTCATCAAAAATGAAAATGGAAGAAATTGGTGTTTCTCCAATGGGAAAAACCATGTATGCAGCATTCATTTCTTCCGAAGAGAACATTAAAAATCTGGATAAATTAAAGGAAATAAATAAAGAGTTAGCAATAAATTCTAATCTGACAGAACAACAACGAGTTGAATATATCAATGAGGGAAGAGTTTTTACCTTATTCACTTTATCTATGCATTCGAATGAAGTTGGACCTTCGCAGGCTTTTCCAATAATTGCACACGAATTAATAACAACTAAAGATAAAGACATTCTTTCATGGTTAGATAAAGTAGTTTATATGGTAGTTCCAAACCATAATCCTGATGGTATGGATATGGTTGTTGATCATTATAAAAAATATAAAGGAACAAAATACGAAGGCTCTTCGATGCCTGGTGTATATCATAAATATGTTGGACATGATAATAATCGCGATTTTGTAGCTTTAACACAAAGTGATACAAAAGCAATTTCTAACTTGTTTAGTAAAGAATGGTTTCCTCAGGTAGCTATAGAAAAGCATCAGATGGGTTCGGGTAGTGTGAGATATTTTATTTCACCTCCGCATGATCCTATTGCAGAAAATATTGATGCAGGACTTTGGAACTGGATGAAAGTATTTGGCTCCCACACAATTACAAAAATGACCGATGCAGGTTTAAAAGGAGTTTCACAGAATTATTTATTTGATGATTACTGGCCTGGTGCTACTGAAACCTGTAATTGGAAAAATATAATTGGTATGTTAACCGAAGGAGCAAGTGTAAAATATGCTACTCCGATTTATATTGAACCAAATGAGTTAGGTGCTTACGGAAAAGGTCTTGGAGAATATAAGAAAAGTATAAATATGCCGGAACCATGGCCGGGCGGTTGGTGGAGATTAAGTGACCTTGTTCAATATGAAATTGTTTCAACAAAGGGATACCTTGAAGCTGCAGCCTTATATAAAAACGATATTTTGAAGTTTCGAAATGATATGTGTAAAAAAGAAGTGGAAAAAGGTAAAAACTCTGCACCTTACTATTATGTTTTTCCTCTTGAACAGCATGATCAGAGCGAACTTGTAAATTTGGTTAACTTACTTGATGAACATGGAGTTTCTGTTTATCATCTGGATAAAAATATTCAGTTTAACAATACTCTTTTTCATAAAGGAGATGTAATTGTTCCTCTTGCACAGCCGTTCAGGGCGTTCATAAAAGAAATGTTGGAATCACAGGTTTTTCCTGCTCGACATTATACTCCTAATGGTAAAATGATAAGACCTTACGATATTACTTCATGGTCGTTACCATTACATAAAGGAGTCACTGTTTTTGAAATAAACGAAAATGAGAGCTTTTTTGAAAACTCGTATTCTATAGTTAGTGCTCCTTTTAATTTATTTGAACCAACAAATACAGATTTTAGTTCAGTTCTGCTTTCAGCTAATAATAACAATAGCTACAAAGCTGTTTTCAGTGCTTTACAACAAGGACTGCAAGTAAAACAATTAACTGAAGAATATAAAAACTATCCAAAAGGAAGCTTTGTTATTTATAAAGGAAAAAACTTGGATCAAATCTTAAATGAATTAACGTTTAAACCTGAATTTTTATCGGACGAAATAACTGTTTCTTCAAAAAATCTGAAACTTCCAAGAATTCTCATACTTGAAAGCTACTTTCATGCAATGGATGCCGGTTGGACCAGGTTTCTTCTGGATTCTTACCATATTCCGTATAAAACTATACATCCTGACAATGTTGAAAAAATTGATTTTAATAAAACTTGTGATGTTTTAATCATTCCTGATGAATCGAAATCTGTTTTAATTGATGGAAATTACCAATCAGAAAATGAACATTACTATATGAGATATCCACCGGAGTACATGAAAGGAATAGGAAAAAAAGGCCATGAAAAAATATTAAAATTTATTGATCAGGGAGGAAAAGCTATTGCATGGAGAGAAGCTTCAGAATTATTCACAGGAGTTCAAAAAATAACTATTGATGAAAAAAACTCTGAAGAGTTTGAACTTCCAGTAAAAGATGTATCAAAACAAATAATAAAAGATGGGTTCTCGTGTCCGGGATCTCTTCTTAAAATAAAACTAAAGACAGATCATCCAATAACTTACGGAATGCCTGAAGAGATTGGAGTATTTCACAGAAGTAGTCCCGTATTTAAAACATGGCAACCTTATTTTGATGTTGACAGAAGAGTAATTGGCACTTTCCCCGAAAAAGACATTTTAATTAGTGGTTTTGCTCTGAATGAAGAAAAAATAGGAAATAAAACATCTATTGTGTGGCTAAAAAAAGGAAAAGGTCAAGTTGTTCTGTTTAGCTTTAATCCACAGTTCAGAGCTTCAACTCCCGTTACATACAAATTGCTATTTAACTCAATATTATTATAAGTTCAATAAAGTAAAAAGCAGACCGGAAATATTTCCGGTCTGCTTTTTTTATAATTATTTAATTCTGAGTTCATAATTTTTATATATTTATATAATGAAAATTTGTGACCCGAAAAATATTATCATTTTTATCTTATTTCTTTCTTCAAATATTCTGTGTGCACAAAATAACATTGACAGTTTAGAAAATATTTTAGAAAAAACTTCGGGTATTGACCGAATAGACGTCTTAATTGAATTATCTGAATCATATATACAAGAATCTCCTCAAAAATCAATTGAATATGCACAAGAAGCATATTCCTTAATGGCACAGAATAATAAAAAGCAAAAAGCTTTTAGGAACATTTTATCCGCTGGCTTAGTAATAATCTTAGTTCTTCTTATTCTTTATATGTTAAGTCTTAAAAATAAAATAAAAGCAAACAAGATTTTACAGGACCAAAACGAACAAATAAGAAATAAAAACCTCGAAATAAAACAAAAAACAGAACATCTTGTAACAGTTAACAAAGAGTTCGAAAAGCTATCTATTGCAGCAAGTCAGACAGATAATGCCATACTAATTTTAAATAAAAATGGTGATATTGAATGGATTAACGAAGGATATACACGTTTATATGAAGCTACATTGGATGAAATCATAAACGAACAAGGAAAAACTATTTTTGATATAAGCGACTACCCTGATATTGAGATCATTTTTAACAAAGCTATATCAGAGAACAAATCACAGATATACGATGCTATTCATGATTCAAAAAGTGGAAAAAAATATAATGTTCGAACAACACTTACACCGATTACAGGTCAAAATAATAAAGTAGAAAGACTAATTGCAATTGATTCTGATGTAACAACGCTAAAAGAAGTAGAACGTAAGTTAAATAAGTTACTAATTACAAAAGATAAATTTTTTTCTATAATTGCTCATGATTTAAAAAACCCGTTTAATACTTTAATTGGATTATCACAATTACTGGTCCGTGGATACGAAAGAATGAGTGATGAAAAAATTAAGTATTTTCATAATAATCTTTATCAAATCTCTAAAAATGGATATGAGCTTTTAGTTAACCTTCTAGAATGGTCAAGATCCCAAATGGGTAGAATAGAATTCAGTCCCGAGAAATATAATCTTTATGCATTAGCAAAAGAAACTTTTTCATTATACAGTGCAAAAGCAAATGAAAAAGAAATCCTTTTAACAAATAATCTTAACGAAGATTCTGAGATTTTTGCTGATAAAAATATGCTTAAGACTGTTTTCAGAAATATTGTTTCCAATGCATTAAAATTTACTGAACGAGGAGGTGTTATTGAAATATCTGAAAAAGATTCAAATGGTTTTAAGGAAATAACAATACGAGACACTGGAGTAGGTATAAGTCCCGAAGTAATTAAGAAACTATTCAAATTAGACGAGCACTACACAACAGAAGGGACTGAAGAAGAAGGCGGAACCGGGCTGGGGCTAATCCTTTGCAAAGAGTTTATTGATAAGCACGGTGGTAAAATTCATATTGAAAGCAAAGTAGGATTTGGTTCAAAATTTATTTTCACTTTGCCATTAGAAAATAAAGAAATCTCGTAAAACAAAGCTCGTTCTTTTGCACTTAACCCTAAAATTGTGTTTGCAAAAGCTTTACGAAATACTCAATTTCAATTCAACTTCAATTCATAAAAAAAGGCGAAGAATCTATTCAAAAACCAGGTTCATCACATTTAAATCTCGGCTTAACTTTAGAGGTATTTACTACTTCTGATAATCAAATTAAATCTCTTCGCCCATATATATTGCTCTTATTAATATGATAATCTGATTGCAATTTACCCTTTCGAAAAAACATTTCTCAAAGTCACATGTTATATATAAAACAATAATTATGGCTTTCACATTAGAAACCGGAGAAAAAGCTCCCAATTTCAATTTACCTGCAACTGACGGAAAATTATATCAGTTATCTGATTTCCAAGAAAAGGTTTTAGTTATTTTTTTCACATGTAATCACTGTCCGTATGTTATTGGATCAGATGAAGTAACTCGAAAAACGGTTGAAAAATTTGCACCAAAAGGAGTCGATTTTGTGGGAATAAACTCAAACAGTAAGAATACTTACGAAGAAGATAGTTTCCCAAACATGGTAAAAAGAATGGAGGAGAATAATTTCCCTTGGATCTATCTTTATGACGAATCACAGGAAATTGCAATTGATTATGGTGCTCTAAAAACACCTCACTTTTTTGTTTTTAATGAAGCCCGAGAGCTTATTTATACCGGTCGTGCAGTTGATAATCCACGTGAGACAAACAAAATAACAGTCAGTGATCTTGAAAATGTATTGAAAAAGTATTTGGAAGGAAAAGATATATGTCCCAAAGTTACCAATCCAATTGGATGCAATGTTAAATGGGAAGGAAAAGATAAACACTGGATGCCTGCCGATGCTTGTGACCTTATTTAAAAATAAACTATCACAGCCTTTAGAAGTGGTTTTCATAACCAGTATTATATTTTGCTTTTATCAATTAATACCAATTCTTCTTCAAAATGTCGCATATAATATGATGTTTTGAAGATTAGAATGGTTCCCCGAAATTCGGGATGTAAACAAATGCCGTTATATATTCAATCCATATTTATTTTTCACAAATATGACAACTTGAATAATAAACGGTATAATATCATTCCTTGTCATAACATAAAAAAACACCATTAAACATTAACCTATAAGAATAGTTATTTTTTTGTATATTTCAACACCATTAATATTTATGCAATGTCGTATTGGAAATACATTTCAAATCTTGGTATAGATTCTAAATCTACTAAAGTCATTGATAAAGGATTAATCTTATCTAATAAGATTAATGCAATCATGTTTTTTATCATGCTCACCATACTTATTATCAGTGTGGTAGAAAACTATATTAACAAAGAATCAATTGGGTTTAATACTTATAAAATAATAATAATCGCAGCATTTTGTTTGTTTAATATATTTCTTGCTTCTCGTAAATTAATACAACTTTCAAAAGTTTCAACTTCTATTGTTCCAGTGTTTATGTTTATTTTAATACCTGCGATTTTTGGTTATGTTCAAGAAGAAGATTTTATATATAGCACCTATGTTGCAATTGCCATTTCAGTTATACCACAACTATTATTTTCAGAAAAAAAAGAAAGATTCTCTTTTTGGTTTTCGATTGCTTATTTCATTGCAATAATTGCTATTTATGATATTATCTTATTAAATCTGCCGGAAGAACAATATAAAATACTCACGCTAATTAAAGAGTTTGTTGTATACTATATAGCTGCCCATGTATTAGTTTTTTTATTTGTAAATATGGTAATAAACTATCTGAAAAAATTAAATTACAGATATGAACAAACCTTTATAAATCAAAATAATGAGCTGAAAAAAATAAGAGATAAATTGTACGACAATAATATTAAATTAACCGAAACTGTTGATAAATTACAAGAAGCTCAGTTACAGTTAATTCAGAATGAACAAATGGTTTCATTAGGTATTCTGATGTCAGGAATAACTCATGAATTAAATAATCCGCTCAATTTTATATCAGGAGGTATTCAAAATGTAGATTCTAACTTTTCAGAACTGCAAAATATTATAAGCAATACTAATTTAAAAGATGATGAAAAAATTAGATCCGAATATGATAATAACGTTTCAATATTAAATCAATCTGTAGATATAATTAAAAGTGGAGTAGCTCGAATTGGAGAAATGTTTAACGGCTTAAAAAGTTTCTCGCAAACCGACAAAGGAAGATGTATTTTATCTGATATACACGATGGAATAGATGCTACACTTATGCTACTACAAAATGTAGTAAAGGATAAAATAGAGATTGAAAAAAATTACGATAAGGATATTAAACCGATTTATTGTTTTCATAATGAGCTAAATCAGGTTTATATGAACATTTTTAAAAACTCGATTTATGCAATAAAGGATAAAGGGCAGATTTCAATTACGACATCCTTGATGGATAAAAATGAAGCAACTAAATTTGAATTGGACGGTAATTATATAAAAGTTAGTATAAAAGATACTGGTAGTGGAATATCTGATAAAATAATAGACAATATATTCTTACCATTCTTTACAACAAAAGAAGTCGGGAAAGGAACAGGTCTGGGGTTATCACTTAGTTACGGAATAATTAATAAACATAAGGGTAAAATTATTGTTAATTCAGAAACTAACAAAGGTTCCGAATTTATTTTATTTATAAACACAGAACTTTCTTCGCAATAAAATTTTCTTTAAAAAGTCATACAGTTTTACAATTAAATAATTACAGTTGTTATGAACTTCAACAAATCTTTAATTCATGGTACATTAATAAAACGTTACAAGCGATTTTTAGCTGATGTTAAATTAGATTCTGGTGAAATTATTACAGCTCATTGCACTAACTCAGGAACAATGAAGAGTTGTTTAGAAGATAATGCTGAAGTTTATTTAACACCGGTTGATGATCCCAAACGAAAAACCAAATTCACTTGGGAAATGATTAAAATTAATGGCGATTGGGTTGGAATTAATACAGGAAATCCGAACAAATTAGCTTTTGATGCTGTTAAAAATGGAGACATAGAAAAGTTAAAGGGATATACTGAAGTAAAACGCGAAGTAAAATTCGATGACAGTCGCTTCGATGTAATGGCTAAAAATGAGCATGAAACGTGCTTTATTGAAGTTAAAAATGTAACATATAAAGAGGAGAATTATGCATTATTTCCTGATGCAGTTACAACACGTGGCAAGAAACACCTCGAAACTTTAATCAAAGTAAAAGAACAAGGAATGCGGGCGGTAATGTTATATGTCATTCAACGTATGGATGTAAATGTTTTTGCACCTGCAAAAGAAATAGATCCGGAATATGCGAAAACATTAAAAAAAGCTTTTAAAAAAGGAGTAGAAATTATTCCGGTTTTAGCTAAGGTTACTCCTGAAAGCATAGAGTTGGTTAAAGAATTGCCTTTTGAATTATAAATAATGAAGAAAATAAAATATATACTATTCACTCTTTTTGTTGTATTCCTCTCCTGCTCAGAAGAAACTCCCGAACCGGATTTTATTAGTGATGGTATGTATGAAGGCGATTATTTCCCAACCTTACAATGGAAATATTGTAGCCCCGAGCAAGTTGGAGCAAATTCAAAATTATTAACAGAAGCTCACATATACATATCAAATCAGAATTTTGCAACCGACGGGTATTTAATTATTAAAGACGGATATATCATAGCTGAAGATTATTTTGGTGATTTCACATCAGAAAAAAAACACGTTAGCTATTCTATAGCCAAAAGTTTTACTTCAGCAGTAATAGGAATTGCCATTGATAAAGGATTTATTAACGGAGTTGATGATAAAATCTCAGAATATTATACAGAATTGAACAATGATACTGTCCAGCAATGGAAAAAGGATCTTAAAATTTCACATCTTCTAACCATGACTTCAGGAATTAACTGGACTGAAGAAGGAGTATTAACAAACGATATTTTTCAAATGTCAACCAGCGATAATTATGTGGAATATGTCTTGAATAAATCTATAAAAAACGAACCCGGAACTATCTGGTCGTATAACAGCGGAGAATCAATGCTTTTATCGGGAATAATAAATTTAACAGCTGGAAAAAGCATGTTTGAATTTGCCGAAGAAAATCTTTTAAGTCCAATTGGGATTCAAGAACTTGAATGGGATTCTGATACTGAGAATCATACCATTGCAGGCTGGGGAATAAATGCCACGATGTATGATTTTGCCCGTTTCGGATATTTATATCTGAATAATGGAAACTGGGATGGAAATCAGATTATCTCTGAAGAATGGATTAACAAATCAATAACTCCATTTAGAAGTGAAACTCCATTTTATGGTTATTTGTGGTGGCTTTCTGAAGATGCATTCTTTGACAGCTCTGTTGATTTACACGATGATATTTTTATGGCAATCGGCGCATTTGGTCAATATCTGGTTATTGTTCCTTCCGAAAATCTGATAATTGTACGCGTTGGTCAGGATTTATACACAGAAAACAGCTGGAAACCTGAAGAGTTTATTCGATTAGTTCTTAATGCTATTTAACTTATATTCTAATAATTCATATTTCTGATTTCGTAGTCGAGGTTCAAATCCAGCTTCACGAATTGCGTTTTGAATTCCTTCAGCATCAAATTTAAAACTCGCTCCTGCCGACGAGACAACATTTTCTTCAATCATAATAGATCCAAAATCATTGGCTCCGGCATGTAAACAGATTTGGGCAATATCTTTACCAACAGTTAACCACGATGCTTGAATATTTTGAATATTTGGCAACATTATTCTGCTAATAGCAACAGTCTTAATATATTCTTCAGCTCTTACTTGATTAGTAATTCCTAATTCCCTTTGCAAGTTTGTATTTTCATCCTGAAACGGCCAAGAAATAAAAGCCAAAAATCCAGGAGAGTTTTCTGACTTTTCACTTTGAACATTTCTTAGTACTATCATGTGCTCTAATCTTTCCTTTTTAGTCTCAACATGACCAAACATCATGGTTGCAGAAGTAACCAAATTCAATTTATGAGCTTCGCGCATAACATCAAGCCATTGCTGTGTATTAGCTTTTGCTGGCGATATACTTTTTCGAACCCGGTCGCAAAGTATCTCAGCGCCTGCGCCTGGCAAACTATCTAAACCTGATTCAATCAAAGCTTTTAATATATCACGATACGATTTCTTTTCTAATCTTGCCAAATGTGCAATTTCCGGAGGTCCTAAAGCATGCAACTTTATATTTGGATATAATTTCTTTAGATCACTAAAAAGACTTGTATAAAAATCAAGCTTAAGCTTTGGATGTAATCCTCCTTGCAATAATAGTTGCTCTCCTCCAAGCTTGAATAACTCCTCAATTTTTTGTTTATACTCTTCTATTGTTGTTATATAAACATCCTTATCTCCTGGTTTTTTATAAAAATTACAGAACTTACATTGAGAAATACAAGCATTGGTAATATTCACGTTTCTGTCTATCTGCCATGTAACTATATTTCCAGGATTATGGATTTGTCTAAGTTGATTTGCTAAAGTAATTAACTCATTAAGCGGAGCTTGTTCATACAACAAAAGACCTTCTTCAATTGTTAGAAATTCAAGAGCTAAAGCCTTTTTATAAATATCAGTATAATTCATAGAAATAAATAAGTCACAAAAATAATCAATTTAAACAATCATTTGTATGAGCAATGAATCAAAGTCGTTAATCAATTTATTAAATTTACAATTTATTAATCAAATTGTTTAATCATGAAAATAATCATAACCAAAATAAAAGAAATACAAACAGATAGATCTGTTATATATCTTACAGAAAATGAAGACGATTTGAAAAACTTTTCGTTTTCTCCTGACGAATTTAAATATATAAAGAAAGCAGCAACAGATAAAAAGGAGGCTGTGAAAATAAACTCCTACTCTAAATGGTCATATATTCATTGGATCGAAAATAATAAAGAACAATATCTTCTTAACGAAAAATTAAGAAGAGCTGCTGGCAAGCTCTATTCTGATTTAAAAACAAACAAGCATGAAGAAATAATAATTGCAGACTTATATAATAATGCAGAATTTACATTGGCATTTGCAGAAGGCTTAGCTCTAAGTCATTATCAATTTTTAAAATACTATAGTAAGCCTGAAGAAAAGAAAAATCATCTTAAAGAAATTTTTATTTATTCTGATAAGGTTACCGATGAGCAAATATCTGAACTTAATATATTAATTGAATCTGTTTGTTTTACTAAAGATCTGGTAAACGAACCAGTATCGGCTTTAAATGCCGAACAACTTTCAAATGAAATTCAAAAAGCTGGTAGCACAGCTGGATTTAATGTAGAGATTTTCAACAAAAAGAAAATAGAATCCTTGAAAATGGGTGGATTACTTGCTGTTAACAAAGGTAGTATTGACCCTCCAACATTCTCTGTATTAACATGGAAACCAGAAAATGCAGTAAATAAAAAGCCATTTATTTTAGTCGGCAAGGGAGTTGTTTATGATACCGGAGGAATGAATATTAAAACGGGGAATTATCTTGATACTATGAAATCGGATATGGCTGGCGCAGCTGCAGTTGCAGGAACAATTTATGCCATATCAAAAGCAAAATTACCAGTTTATGTAATTGGATTAATTCCTGCTACCGATAATCGAGCAAATAATAACGCTTATGTTCCTGATGATATAATTACGATGCATAGCGGATCAACTGTAGAAGTAAAAAATACGGATGCAGAAGGCAGATTAATTCTTGCAGATGCTTTAAGTTTTGCAAAAAAATACAATCCTGAGTTAGTTATTGATCTTGCAACATTAACAGGTTCGGCACATGCTGCTATTGGTGATTTAGGAATTGTAGCCATGAGAAAACAGACTGATGAACAGTTCGAGCAGTTAAAACTTTCAGGAAATAATGTTTATGAACGATTAGTAGAGTTTCCTCTTTGGGAAGAATATGGAGAAATGATAAAATCTGATATTGCCGATATTAAAAACCTTGGAGGAAGTGAAGCTGGAGCTATTACTGCAGGTAAATTTCTGGAACATTTTACCGACTATCCTTGGATACACTTAGACATTGCTGGAAGCGCCTTTCTAACAAAGCAGGATAATTATAGAGGAATTGGTTCAACTGCAGCGGGTGTTCGTTTATTATTCGATTTTTTCAATAGTCAATTGTAATTTCATAAATCAAATTATTAAAAATATTATCATTAATTTTGTTTCTTTAATAATGAATAAGTGTTTGACAAAATAAAACTCAATATATGATTCAGAATAAAATAGTTGTTGGAATATCACATGGAGATATAAATGGAATTAGTTATGAGGTGATTATCAAATCATTGATGGATAATCGAATTTTTGATTTTTGCATTCCTATTGTTTATGGATCGGCAAAAGTAGCTGCATATCACAGAAAAGCTTTAAATATTGCAAACTTTAGTTTCAATAATATTCGATCAGCTGCCGAAGCAAATGTTAAAAGAGCAAATATTATTAACTGTCTTGACGATAATGTTCGCGTTGAGCTTGGTAAATCAACCAATATTGCTGGAGAATCTTCATTAATCTCACTAGAAAATGCAGTAAATGATTTAAAAAATGGCACCATTGATGTTTTAGTTACAGCTCCTATCAATAAGGATAATATTCAATCAGAAAAATTTAATTTCCCAGGGCACACTGAATATCTTACTCGAGAATCAGAATCAAAAAAATCGTTAATGCTTATGGTTAGCGAAAATCTTAAAGTAGGTGTTGTAACAACTCATTTACCTTTAAGTAAAGTTCCTGAAGCAATTACAGAAGAAGCTATTCTGGAAAAACTAAGAATAATGAATAAAAGTCTTATTCAAGACTTTAAAATAAGAAAACCAAAAATTGCCGTTCTGGGTTTAAATCCGCATGCTGGAGATAATGGACTATTAGGATCAGAAGAGGTTGAAATTATTGTTCCTGCACTTGCAAAAGCAAAAGAAGAAGGAATTTTGGCAATTGGGCCATATCCTGCTGATGGATTCTTCGGAAGCGATAACTTCAAAA
>DAOUTQ010000217.1 GCA_030668615.1 Bacteroidales bacterium
TCTTACAGTAAAAATTAATTCCTTTACGCATTAAAAATTGTTGTGGAATTTTTTTAGAAGGAACATAACCTAAAGCAATAACTTTTATTTCTATTTCGGAAAGGAATAATAAAAATTCCTTAATAGCTTTAAAAGATTCATCATCAGGAGAACTAAATAGTATTCCAACTGATTTAGCTGTGTTAAAATTATGTGTCTTTACATGTCTTTTTTGGTTTTTTAATTCCTTTCTCAGATTGTAATGACCAATTTTACATTTTATATTTTTTATTACGCTCACCTTACAATTATAATAAAATTTTTATTCCCTGAACTGATAAATGGCTTTTATTATTCAATCATTTTTAAAAATTCATCCTCAGAGATTATAGGAATATTTAATTTTCTAACTTTTTCAAGCTTTGATGGTCCAATATTTTCTCCAGCTAACAAATAATTAGTTTTTGCTGAAATGGAACCTGTATTTTTACCACCATATTTAACTATTAGTTCTTTAAGTTCATCACGAGAATGTTTCTCAAAGGTACCGGAAATTACAAACGTCTGGTTATTTAATTTATTTTCAGATTCTTGTTCATTATCTACATTAATTTCAAACTGAACACCCGATATTTTTAACTTGTCAATTATTTTTAAATGTATTTCTGATTTAAAGTAGTCGATAATACTTGCAGCAATGCGTTCGCCAATTTCATTTATTTCAATTAGTTCTTCCAGACTTGCATTTTTAATATTTTCAATGGTTTTAAGCTCTGAGGCTATAGTTTTAGCAACTGTTTCGCCTACATATCGTATTCCTAAGGCAAATAGAACTTTGTGAAACGGAACTTCCTTTGACTTTTCTATACTTTCAATTAAATTACTTGCTGATTTTTCAGCAAACCTCTCTAACGATAAAAGATCTTCTTTAGTAAGAAAATATAAATCTCCAATATCATGAATTAAACCTTTGTCTACAAGTGCCTCTACTGTAGCTTCAGCAGCACCAATATTCATTGCTTTGCGGCTAATGAAATGCTCTATTCGCCCTTTTATTTGAGGTGGGCAACCAGTATCGTTCGGGCAATAGTGTTTTGCTTCACCTTCGTCGCGAACAAGCTCAGTACCACACTCCGGGCATGATTTAATATATTCTACTGCTTTGCTGTCTTCAGTTCTTAAATCCTTATCTACACCAACAATCTTAGGAATAATTTCACCACCTTTTTCGACATAAACAAAATCGTTTACACGAATATCAAAAAGATTTATTTGATCTGAATTATGCAATGAAGCTCTTTTTACCGTTGTACCAGCCAATAACACAGGTTCAAGATTTGCAACTGGAGTAATAGCACCTGTTCTTCCTACTTGATAATCAATACTTAATAACTTAGTTTTAACCTGATCGGCTTTAAATTTAAATGATGTAGCCCAACGAGGTGATTTTGCAGTCATACCAAGCTTTTGTTGTTGCTTTAGATTATCAATTTTAATAACAATGCCATCAATATCATAAGGTAGATTAAGGCGTTCGATATCCCAATATTCAATGAATTTAATTACTTCATTAATATCTTTACATTTCTGAATAATAGACGGCACATTGAAACCCCATTCTCTAGCGAGTTGCATGTTTTCATAATGACTATTTGATGGCAGGTTTTTACTTATTATGTAATATAGAAAACAATCGAGAGGACGAGATGCAACTATTGATGTATTGAGAGTTTTTAAGCTTCCTGAAGCAGTATTTCTGGGATTAGCAAATTCAGGTTCTCCATTTTCCTCTCTAATCCTATTCATCTCATTGAATCCTTCATGCGGAATAAATATTTCTCCCCGAATTTCAAAATTATCAGGGTAATCAGTCCCTTTAAGTTTAAGAGGAATGCTTTTGATTGTTTTTACATTTGCAGTTACATTATCTCCAGTTGTGCCATCTCCGCGTGTTAAAGCTCTAATTAATATTCCATTTTCATATTTTAAACTAATAGATGCTCCATCGTATTTTAATTCGCATATATATTGATAATCTTCTGGTAATAGTTTTTTGTTTCGACTTTCGAAATCAAATAGCTCTTCTTTAGAGTATGTATTATCAAGAGAAAGCATTGGAAAAGAATGTGCTTCCTTTTCAAATTCAACATTGGAATCACCACCTACACTAACGCTTGCAGAACTGGAGTCAGAATAATCAGGGTTTTTTAATTCGAGGTCTATTAATTCTTTTAAAAGATTATCATATTCAAAATCGCTTACTTCAGATATTGATAAATTATAATATTGGTGATTATAGTGTTGAAGTAATTTTCTTAGTTGATCTATTCTTCTCTTTTCCTTATCTTTACTCATATTAAGCGAAATTTGATAAACAAAAATACAAATGCTTTTGTTAACATCAAATATTTATTATCAACAGAATTTATTGATAAATATTATTTTTTTGAATAATTTAACATTTATTAAAGTTCCGATGTCTATTTTTGTGTTATGAATATTTTAAAGACAATTTCTATTTTAATTCTATCTGCAATTCTGTTTCATAGCTGCTCTGACGAAGATACTTTTAGAACTGAAGTTGCAGATTTTGAGGATTTTGAACTTGAGGAGCAATCGTATTGGAATGGATCAGATGGAAGTGGACAGTTTATTTACGGAAATAAAATTTTTAATAATGTTTATTATCCTGATTGGGTATCGTATAGTGGTTTCTCTTATTCAAATGTTGAAAATTCTATAAAATATAATGAGATAGCTAAATATGCTGCAATTGCTGGTTGGGGAGCCGAAAAATCAGAAAATTATGTATGTGTACATCAATTTGAAAAGGTAGTAATTGATTTTATTGAACCTGAAGAACCTCGTTTAGTAAGAATCACTAATACTACTTTTACTGCTTTTGCAATAAAATATGGTTACGATTATGCAAAAAAATTTGGCGGAGGAGATGGGAGTGATCCTGATTGGTTTATACTTACAATTACCGGAATTGGATATTCTAATGAAATAACAGGAACTGTTGATTTCTTTTTAGCCGATTATCGTTTTGAAAATAATGAGGATGATTATATTGTAGATGGGTGGAATTACGTTGACTTAACAAGTTTAGGAATTGTTAAAAGCCTTGAATTTGAATTATCTTCTTCAGATGCTGGAACACCTTTGTATTTTTGCATGGATGATCTAAAAGGGAGAATCCACTATTAAAGGTATTTATTTAATGTAGAAATTAATACCTTCGATTTTATAGGCTTAGCAAGATAATCATTACATCCTGCTTCAATAGAAATTTTTTTATCTTCAGCCATGGCATAAGCTGTTTGAGCAATAATTGGCAAATCTGGTCTTATTTTTTTTATTTCAATTGTTGCTTCAATACCATTCACTTCTGGCATTTTTAGATCCATTAAAACCAGATTAATCTTATTATTAGCTTTACATATATCAACTGCTTGTTGTCCGTTTTCTGCTCTCAAAATGTTAATATTCGTACGTTTTAAAGCCATTTGTAAAACTCTATAATTGCTATCTTCATCTTCAGCAATTAAAATTGTATTATTTTTCCAGTTTTTTACAGAATCATCAAGAATTTCTTTTTCACTTTTACCTTGCCCTTTAAATTCTTCAACAGGAATCGTAAAATAGAAGACAGACCCTTCATTTTCTATCGATTTAAGCCATATTTTACCATCTAACATTTGAACTAAATTTTTAGTTATGGTTAGACCAAGTCCAGTTCCTCTATATAATTTAGTTTTTGAATCTTCTATTTTACTAAATCTTTCAAAAA
>DAOUTQ010000088.1 GCA_030668615.1 Bacteroidales bacterium
AAAGCATCATCTGTTATCAGAAGGCTATCTCTTGTTCCTCCTGCAACAAATATATTTCCATCTTTATCAATAGCGGTGGAATTATTTGTGTGTACTCCGCCATCATTAGCTAAATTAATTGAGAAATCTATTTTCTGTGCAAATGTGTTGGCAACTATACTCATAATGAGTAGTGATGTAATAAATATTGTTTTCATGTTTTTTATCTCCTATTAATTTATGTTTTGTATAATTCTTTATTTACTTAGTTATTATCTAAATTCAATTCCATCCTAATCATCTTATTAGCTATTTCTAAGCAATCATCAGGTGTAGAACTAAAATCACACGAATTTGTAGCCACCACAAAAGCTCTATCTAATTTTGGAGTGACTAAAACTGTGGCATACCAAATTTCATTGGATCCGGCATGGTTAAAGGTAATTCCTTTTGCCCATTCATGTTCTGCAACACCCCAGCCACCGGCGTAAAAGTGGTCGCCAACAGGTTCGATTAATTTGTCTAAATACTTGCGTTCCAGAATAGGGTTTTCGCTTGTTAGCCAAAGAGAAATAAATTTAGCCCAGTCAGCTATGCTACAATGTACTTCACCTGCAGGTCCGCCTGCTTCATTATAGTAGGATTTACTAGGACGCCATTTCCAAGCATACTTATTATGACCCCAAGGTTGATCTATAGATTTGTTTTTATTGGGATTCCCGAATCCTGCCGACGACATTCCCAAAGGATCGAACAAACGTTGTTTCATTAAAACTTCCCAGCTTAAGCCTGTTATTTGTTCTGCCATACAAGCGACAATCATATATCCAAAATTGGAGTAATGGAACTTATCAATTTCATAGGTAGCTGGTGACTTAAAATTATCTTCTAAAATTGCCAGTCGCCTTTTTTTAATTTCTTTTGAACTGAATGCGCCCTCATCTGTTGAATTTTTTGGAATCCCGGCACGGTGCGTAAGCAATTGCCATAGTGTGATTTTATGATAATCTGTATGAATCTTGTTTTTTAGTTTCGGAATAGCTTCAATCAGTTTTGTGTCCCAACTAAGCTTCCCTTCTGCTACCAATGTGGCAAGCATGGTGGCTGTCATTGCTTTTCCACATGAACCAAGATGCACCACATCATTAGTGGTAAACGCAATACCAGAACCCGTTTTACGCTCTCCTGCAGAAGCTATGGCAATTACACCTTCGTCTGAGATTATAGCAGCAATCATTCCGGGCGCTTCACCATTATTTACTACTTTAGTTAGGATGTGCTGAATGGAATCAGATTTATTTGAATCCGGCTTTGTTTGCGAATAGATTGCTTGATTTTCAGTCGGACTATCTGTTGTTTCGACAGAAAAACAACTTGTCAAGAATACAAGAAAAAGTATACTCAAAAAATCTATTTTCATATTTTTCATATTTTTATTTCCTATTAAATTTTACCAATTTCCTTTAATACTGGATATTCAAATCCATTCTAAGAAGTTCCTTAGTCATTTCATTAAATAAGTCAGGTGTAAGACCGAGGTCAAATGAATTAGTGGCCACAACAAAAGCTCTATCTAATGTAGGTGCGACTACAACTGATGTATACCAAATCTCGTTAGTCCCGCCATGAACAAGTACGATTCCTTTGACCCAGGGTTGTTCTATAATGAACCAACCTGCAGCGTAGTCACCCTCCGGCTCAATTAACTTATTCAAATATTTGCGTTCCAAAATAGGATTCTCCTTACTTAATTGAAGGGAAATAAATTTGGCCCAGTCTTCTATGGAGCAGTGAAGCAAACCGGCAGGAGCAAGTGCTTCCGGATAATCAGATTGATCTGGTTTCCATTTGCTTTCAAACAATGTAAGTCCCCATGGATGCCCCCATGAATGCCCCCAAGGCTGATCTATTTGATTGTGCGTATTCGGAGCCCCAAAACCAGCTGAAGACATTCCCAAAGGATCGAACAAACGTTTTTTCATTAAAACTTCCCAGCTTAGGCCCGTTATCTTTTCAGCCATGCATGCTGCAATCATATAGCCAAAATTTGAATATTCGAATTTATCAATTTTATAGGTAGCTGGTAACTTAAGATTATCTTTTAAAAATGTCAGACGCCTTTCTTTAATTTCTTTTTGCTTATGTGCCTCCCAATCCATTGCGTTTTTAGGAAGACCTGCTCGGTGGGTGAGAAGCTGCCAAAGTGTGATATTATAATAATCAGAATGAATAATTCCTTTAAGCTCTGGAAATACATCAATCAAGTTCGTTTCCCAATTAAGTTTTCCTTCTGCTACCAATGTGGCAAGCATGGTGGCTGTCATTGCTTTTCCACATGAACCAAGATGCACCGCATCATTAGTCGTAAACGCAATACCAGAACCCGCTTTACGCTCTCCTGCAGAAGCTATGGCAATTACACCTTCGCCTGAGATTATTGCAGCAATCATTCCGGGCGCTTCACCATCATTTACTACTTTAGTTAGGATGTGCTGAATGGAATCAGATTTATTTGAATCCAGCTTTGTTTGCGAATAGATAGCTTGATTTTCAGCCGGACTATCTGTTGTTTCGGCAGAAAAACAACTTGTCAGGAATACAAGAAAAAGCAGTGTCAGAATATTAAATATATAATTATGCATATTGTTTTAGTTTTTAATTGGAGTTTGTGTAACTTCTTCATCACATTCATAGGGCATGTGATAAGGTGACGTGCATGAATATTCTTACATCTCAAAAGCCTTATAAAGGCTATTTTAATAGCTTTATAAGACTTTTAGTGCTTGTTTCATGTTTAATCATCTAATTTTTTACAAATAACGTCGTCTCCTCCATCCGGATGCATAGCCATATTTTCTACTTCTCCAGCTTCATTTATATTAAATGTTAATTCATACACCGATCCATTTATATAAAATTCATTTTGGGATTTTGGGAAAATGGGAATTTCCTGTTTGGGAGACTCCCCTTGTTCAGGTATTTGCCATATCAACTGACTATCATTTTTGATAACAGTCAGGATAAAGCCCGGACTTAGTTCATATTTACCTATATAAGTTTCCAGAATGGCATCTTCAACAGTCACATCTTTATACAATTCCGCCTTTGTCGGTTCAGGTTTCGCATTTAACAACAATCGCCCTACCATAGTATAAGTGGGAGGTTCATTAGCATTTTTAGTTATAGGAAAACCTGTTATTCCTGCTTCTCCACGCTGGCCTGCTTCTGCAACAAAACTGATATTTCCATTTTTATCAGGGTGAATGTGAAATATAAAACTTGAACCAAAGTAGCTTGAATAAAGGAGTTTACTATTTTTAATATCGATTACAGAAACAAAAGATTTTTTACGCCCAAGAAATGAAGAATTAAAGGATTTCTCACAAACTGGAAAGTCTGAATATAAGGCATTTTCAGTAAGCGGTAAATCAGCAGAACTTGTTGTTCCTCCTATAACAAGAGTATCTTTATTAATAAAATGTGCTGACATAAGACGTTCTTGTTCACTTCCGCCAAACAGGCTAGCGTATTCTAAGGTCATAGTTTCAGAATTAAATACCGAGATAAAGCAATCCTGCTTTCCATTCCCTTTTTTACTTATAGCATTTTCAGTTGCCGGGAAACCTTCTCCCGAAGTACTGCCACATACGATCAATCTGTTTGGCTTTGTCCACTTTATAGAAGAACCCGGAAATCCATCGGTTGCGAAATAGCTGAAATACAAAATTTCATTATCTATTCCACTTATTTTAGCAATATAATGATCCACTACGCCTCCAGATTTAGGCATAATTATTTCTTTTCGAAAAGCATTGTCGGTTACCGGTAAGTCTGTTGTATAAGTAGAGCCTGTTATATAGATATCATCTTTATCATCAACATCAACTTCTGAGATACCATCCAATGTGCTGCTTCCAAAGAAAGTGGAAAATAAAAGCTTTTCACCATCGGGACTTAATTTAGTAAGGAAACCATGCATGTTATCATTATTGTCAATGCTACCTTTTGTTAGAGGAAAGTTTTTGGACTTGGTAGCTCCTACAACAATAATATTACCTTTAGAATCAACCTTAATACCTCCTGCTCCTACTGTTTCTTCGACTTCACCTCCAATAAATGTAGAAAATATGATATCAGTTCCGGTTGGGTTTAATTTAGTTAAGAAAACATCGCCACCCCATGATCTCGCTCCGTTAAAACTGGTGTCATACGCTCCCTCTGTTGCAGGGAAATCGGATGATTCTGTTCCTCCTGCCACGTAAATAAATCCTTGTTCATCCACTGTTATTGCGCTATGATGCTCTCTCTCTGTACCACCAATTAATGTTGCAAAGACAATTTCACCTTCGGGTGTATATTTTGCTACAAAGGCATCTGCCGATCCTTTAAGTTCTGTTTGATAAGCTCCTTCAGTGGCAGGAAAATTTTTATCTCTGGTATTTCCTGAAATATAAGTATAGCCTTCACTATCGGTATAAATATCGAAACCTGATGCGTATTTATCGGTATGTGAAAGATAAGTAGAAAAACCAAGAGTTAATACCGTGGTATCTTTCAGTTGGCTTGTTTGCGATTTTAGAATTCCTTGACTACAAAGAATTCCAATTAAAATAAAACTAATTTTTTTTAACATAATATTTCTTTTTAAATTTATGAATTAAGTCTACTACAAAGCACGTAATTACTGAGCATAAGTAAACCTGCAAATTGAGACAAGAATAGCTGCAAATTAGGACAAAAGTGAAATGAATAGAAGAATTAAGACTAAGGGAGTAACTCTATGCTTTTAGTTATAAGCTGATGGCGACATGCCATGATGCTGTTTGAATGCCTGACTAAAACGATTGGCATCTTCATAACCTACCATTAAGGCGACTTCGTTTACGCGGTATTTTTCATTGATTAATTCAGCAGCTTTAGACATCCGGGTGTGCCGGATTAAATCTACAGGCGATTTGCCGGTTAAAGCATTGAATTTACGTAATAAAGTTCGTCGGTGAAGATTGATATTTTCGGCAAGTACTTCTACTGTGAAACTACTATTTTGAAGGTTGTCCTTTATTATGGATATGCAATCTTCAAGAAATTTCTTGTCAAAATTGGAATAAGTGGTATTTGAACGCTCCATATCAGTAAAACTGAATTTCTTTCTGGCATTCTCTCCGGTTGAAATGATGTTTTTTACTTTTTTAAGCAATAAATCTGTGTCAAATGGCTTTACAATATAATCATCAGCGCCACAATCGTAGCCATCAATAATACTGTCTGCTGCACCTTTAGCGGTAAACAGGATAATGGTAATGTGACTGGTATTGATGTCATTTTTGAGCAATTTGCACAATTCATTGCCTCGTATGCCCGGCATCATGATATCGCTAATAATTAAATCAGGAATGTGCTTAAATGCAAGATCCTTTCCCTCTTCTCCATCTTTGGCACAAATGACCTCATAGGAAGGGGCAAACAGATCACGTAAGAATAAGCGCAATTCATAATTATCTTCCACGATAAGGATGCGTGGCAATCCATTTTCATTGGTCTCCGAAATCAGATTCTCTATCTGATTAACAACTTGATTTGGCTTGCTAATTTCAAGCTTAACAGGGATGTCATCTTGAATTTCCACCGCCTCAATAGGCAAGGAGATGGCTACATTTGTGCCTTTTCCCGGCTTGCTTGAAATGTCAAATTCCCCTTTCATCAGCTCAATAATTTCTTTAACATAAGCCAGACCAATCCCACTGCCTTCAATGCTTGTGTTGGAATCTTCAATTTGATAATATCTTTCGCCTAATTTTTTAAGATGATCTGTGCTTATCCCTTTTCCGGTATCACTAATTTCCAATATTAACTGGTGTGTGTTTAAATCAAGCTTGAAGATAACCTCACCGTTCTCTTTATTAAACTTAAAGGCATTGGATAGTAAATTTGTAATGATCGACTGCAATCGTCCCTGATCAAATGTGATTTGAGCCTTAGCAATATTCGCTTCAAAAATAAGTTTACAATTGTTTTGAGAGGAATAGCCTTCGAATGAAGAAACAATTTCTTTGCAAAAAGAAATGATCTCAAATTCAGATAAATCTAAACTTAATAAATGCTCATCTAACTTTTGTAAATCAAGAATTTGATTAACCAGCGTTTTCAACTTGTTTGTATTATTAACTGCAAGCTGAAGTTGGTTGTTAATTTCATTGTCTTTTGTTTCTGACTTGAGAATTCTCTCTAAAGGAGATTTAATAAGTGTTAAGGGAGTACGGATTTCATGAGATATATTGGTAAAAAAATCAAGTTTGCGTTTACTGGATTGTTGAAGTTGCTTTGAGATTTCCTGAATCTCTTTTTTTTGTTTTGCCAGTAGTCGGTTGTCCTTTTTTTTGTTTCGGAATGCTCTCCAAAGTACTAATCCTATTATAACTAACAATAATGCACCGGCAATAAAAGAATTTCTAATGAGTTTTTGTTTTGTGATTTCAGCTTCTTTTTTTTCAATTTCAAATCTCATTTCAAGTTTTGCAACCTCATTATACTTTTCAATGCTTGCTAAACTATCATTCATTTGATTCGATAATTTTAAATAATCGGATGATGTTTGAAACTCTCTTTTTGAATAATATATTTTGCTTAGGGACTCGGCTGTACTTTTTATCCTTTTGAGTAAACCCAAGTCATTAGCCATCTTATGTGCCATCATTAAATAATGCATAACACTATCTGTATTATGAATGGCTTGATAATAATTTGCCAATTCTTCATAAGATTTTACCATCTCAAAACCTGAATTGGATTCAACAGCAATATTTCTTGCCCTGGTTAGATAAACATAAGCCTGAGGCGAGTTGCCCGTTTTAAGATATGCATCAGCAGCTTGGATAAGTGTATTGTGAATAGCAATTTCGGGACAAACCGTACACATTACATCAATGCTTTTTTGCAAGTAAACCAAAGCAGAATCATATTGATTATTGCTTTTGTAAACCATTCCAATCATATGGTTTGCTTGAGAAATGGCAGGAAAATTTTTACTACTGACTTTTGCAGTAACACTTTTAAAATATTGCAATGCAAGCGAGTCGTTTCCTGTTTTGTAAAATACATTACCAATAGAAAGGTTAGCCAGGTTTACGTACTGCCAATTATTTTTTTCTGCAAATAAAATTTTTGCCTTTTGAAGGTACTCAAGCGCAATATCCTTATTTACATGATTATTAAGGAATAGGTTTCCTGCGGTTAAATATAATTCGGCCAATAAAAGTGAACTTCCTGTTTCTTCTGCATATATAATTCCTTGCTGCAAGTAATTGTAAGCCTTTTTATAATTATACAACTGTGCATATAATGCAGCCAATCCCTGATAAGATGCAAGAATTGTATTATCGATATTTTCGGCAGCTTTATTTTTAATTTTTTTCTTAAAGATTGGCAGTCCTTGGTAAGCCGTAAGACTTGTATTATCAAAATTTCCGGCAGCTTTATTTTCAATGTTTTTCTTAAAGTAGACTATTGTGCTGTCATATTCACCTAAAGCATAAAATACAGATGATATATTATTGTTTGAAATAGCAAGGTATTTTAAGTTATTTAATTCAAAAAATAAGTCCCGGGCATTCTTATGATAATGGATGGATTGAGAAAAATTGGACTTCCAGTTTTCTATATTTCCCAGAAAATGAAAAGAGTATGAAAGGATTTCTTTATTTTGCGATTTCTCAGCAAGCTCAATGACTTTTAAAAAGGCTTCTTCAGCAGAATGATATTCAACCATTTTATAATAAGACATTCCTTTTTCATAATAGGTCTGTGCTTCTTCAGTTTTATTAATTTCTGTATCCTGCTGAGCTGCTATCTTTACAGTATCAGCTTTAATAGAAGAATAACCACTAAAACTGGATAAATAGACTAATAATGTTATTATAAAGGTTATCTTTTTCAAATTTCAAAGTAGATTTTCACTTTTAATAAAATTGTTGTGTGAATGTATTATTTTTTTGTGACATCATCAAAAAATTGTGGTAAACAGACTATCATATTTGTCTATATATTTCAGTGTAAGATGTTGAAAGTTAATAAATTTTTTATATATAAAACTTTCCTTGTTTATTTTTTTGTAACTTGTCTAAACTGAAAATTCAAAAAATATAAAGTTAGACTTAAAATAAGAAAGCATGAAAAAAGCATTATTAATTTTAGGAATACTCTTTATGAGTATGTTTGCTAAAGCTCAAACAGTTGAAAATATCCGAACCGAACAGGACGGAGAAAAAATCAACATTTATTACCAAATCGCAAATACCAATAACAAACAGTTATTTCGGGTTACTATTTCTTGTCTTGTTAACGAAAGTAATAGAATTACACTTAAGAGCATTACAGGAGATGTAGGTGATTTCGTTATAGGAGGCAAAAATGAATATAAAGTTATTTGGGATGTACTTAAAGATGTTGATGAGTTAACAAATGCAAAATTTTTTGTAAAAATTGAAATAAAAGATGACAGCTCAACAATAAAATCAGAAAAAACAAAAGGAAAATCTAAATTTGGAGTAAAAGCCGGTTTAAACCTTTCTAACATGTTAATTAAAAATTTCCCCAGTGACTTTGACGAAAAATCGATTACATCATTTCATCTTGGTGGTGTTGTTGCATTCAACATCGCGGAAAATTTTGCTTTAGAAACAGGAATGCTTTTAAGTGGTAAAGGTGGTAAATGGGAGTATAGCGAAACAGAATCTGGTATTACTATTACCGGAATAATGACTGTATCGCCACTCTATTTGGAAATTCCTATCAATGCACTTTATAAAGCTGAACTTGGCAGCGTGAAATTGCTCTTATTTGTGGGCCCTTATATTGGCATTGGTGTTGGAGGTAAAATGAAAACTGAATTTACAGCTTCTGGATTACCATCAGGTGTAACTATCAGCTCATTATTAGGATATGATCCTGATGAAAGTGAAGATATAGAATATGGAACTGATGATACTAGCCTTCTTAAAAGAACAGATTTTGGTTTGAATATAGGTGCTGGCCTTGAAATTAAAAATCTTCAAATTAGGGTTCAATACGGTTTAGGTTTATCTAATTTGGATCCCCAAGGCTCAAGCGATACCGAAACTAAAAATAAAGTTGTCGGTATTTCAATTGGTTATATGTTTGGTGATAAATAAAGAAAATACTTAAATGGTAATAACATATATTGTTTCTTAAGTTAAGTTTTTTAACAACAAAAACGTATATATATGAAAACTATAAAGATTTTTGTTCTACTTATTTTTACCCCGATATTGCTACTTGCACAAGTTGATGAGACTAGTTCAGAAACTCAAACTTTCTCTATACAAAAAAAGAAAAAAACAGAGAGTAGTAGTGGAAATTTACAGTTTAGTATTAGCAAAGAAAAAGTATCAGAAAAATCCGCAAGAGGAACTTTTGATATTAAAGGTAAAGATGAAACTGCGCCATTGATAACCATTATTTCTCCCTTAGCCAAACAAGGCTTCAAAAGAATAGAAGAAAGCAAATTTGTTACCATATTAGGGAAAGTGGAAGATGAAAGCGGAATATTTGAAGTATTAGTAAATAATAAGGATGTACAGATTTCAGTTGAAGGATTATTTCAAGTTTCCATTCCATTAGCTTTCGGTGATAATAAGGTTATTGTAAAGGCTACTGATATTAAGCAGAATACTGGATCAATAGAGTTTGTAATAGAACGAAAAACTTTGGAAATAGCAAATATTTTAAATGTAGATAATGCTACCGATGAAATTATTTGGAAATCGCCTACTCAAAATTTATATTCAACATCACTTGAAAAATTCAATATTCAAGCCTGTATAAAATCAGGCTCAAAAATAAAAGAAGTACGTGTTTTACAAAATGATTGGAAAGTAAATAGTAAAACCTTGAAAACACTTGATTATAATGGAGTGTGTGATTACAACGTTAATGAACTTATTTCTCTTAAATTTGGACCAAATCAAATAAAGATTGAAGTTGTTACAGAAGAAAGTATTTTTGAAAGCGAGATAAATATTACGTGCAATATGATATATGCTAATTATCATGCACTTATAATTGGAGTTCAAGACTATGACGACCCTGCAATAAATGATTTATCAAACCCTATAAACGATGCACAACGCTTGTATAATATTTTAACCTCTGTCTATACATTTGAACCTGAAAATATTATCTTTTTAAAGAATCCAACTAAAGCCGATATTATTGGTACGTTGCATAAAATGAGAAGTACAATTACTCAGGAAGATAATCTTCTTATTTTCTACGCTGGTCATGGTTATTGGGATGAAGCCATGAACAATGGCTATTGGTTGCCAAGAGACGCCAATCAGGATAATCCTTCAAACTGGTTAGCAAATACTGATTTGACAAATTATTTAAGTGTTATTAAATCGAAGCATACTTTGTTAATTGCTGATGCTTGTTTTAGCGGGGGTATTTTCAAAACAAGAAAAGCTTTTAACAATACTTATGCAATTGAGAAACTTTACAAATTGCCAAGCAGAAAAGCTATAACAAGTGGAACATTAAAAGAAGTGCCGGATAGGAGTGTGTTTTTGCAATACTTCATTAAACGCCTTAAAGAGAATACTGATAATTATTTATCCTCCGAACAGCTTTTTTCAAGTCTGCGAATGGCTGTAATAAACAATAGTCCTAATATCCCTCAATACGGAACAATTCAAAATGTAGGGGACGAAGGTGGAGATTTTATATTTATTAAACGAGATTAATGAGGTGATGTATAGGCTTTAACATGACATGTATTTAAGAGTGGTTTAGGTGGTTTATTGAGCCTTTATATTTTCTAAAAGCAAAAACAGGATATTGATACTAATTGGTGAAAACTTCGCTCCAAAACATATATCAATTTTTCCATTTCGTGACTTGTTTTGTATTTGTTATACCTATTCTTCTTCAAAATGTTGTATTTAAAATCTAATTTGAAGTTTAGAATTGTTCCCCGAAATTAGGGATGTAAACAAATGCCGTTACATATTCAATTCATATTTGTTTTTCACTAATATGACAACTTGAATAATAAACGGTATTATGGGATAAATTCGATTATTTTGAAGGAACCTTTTTCAATGTTTCTACAAGAAAATCCCAGAATTTTCCAACTGATTCAATATTCACTTTTTCATCAGGTGAGTGTGGGAAACGAATGGTTGGACCAAATGATATCATATCCCAGTGTGGATATACTGATCCGAGAATACCACATTCTAATCCGCCATGTATCCCCAATACTTTTGGAATTTTCCTCCATTTATTATTGTAAACATCTTGCATTATTTGCAATATTTCAGAATCCATATTAGGTTTCCATCCCGGGAATCGTCCATGAAAAAGAATATCAGCACCGGCCAATTGAAATATACTTTCTACCATATTCTCAAGATCGTTTTTTGCTGAATCTACAGAACTTCTTAAGAAACATTGTATTGTAATTGTTTGATCTGTAGATTTCACAATAGAAAGGTTTGTTGAAGTTTCAATCAGGCCTTCCATGTCTTTACTCATCCGAATTATTCCATTCGGACAAGCATAAATCGCATTAAATAATCTACTTTGAGTATCTGCATCAATAACAGCAAAAGGCATGTCTGTAGATTCACAAGAGAAAGAAAGATACGGCTCAACAGATTTTAATTCATTTTTATAAGTGTTTTCATATTCTTTCAGTCTGGTTTCAAAATCAGAGGCTTTATCAGCACCAACAACAACAATGGCAAAAGCTTCTCTTGGAATAGCATTTATTAAATTTCCTGCATTAACTTCTGCTAATCGCAATCCGAAATTTCTATCAGCATGACGCATAAAACGGAAGATCAATTTATTCGCATTTCCTCCACCTAAAATAAGATCCACGCCTGAGTGTCCGCCTTTAAGTCCGGTTAAATTTAATTTATACGCTTTTGAATTTATAGGAACTGATTCTTCAGAATATTTAAAAGATGCATTAGCAAATGTACCACCTGCACAACTAACATACAATTCACCTTCACCTTCAGCGTCCAAATTTAAAAGGATATCGCCCTTTAATAAGCCAGGCTTTAAGCCGGATGCACCAACCAATCCGGTTTCTTCGTCGATAGTAAATAAACCTTCAATTGGTCCATGAACTAAAACTTTTGATTCCAGGACAGACATAGCCGCAGCAACACCTATTCCATTATCTGCTCCTAAAGTTGTTCCTTTGGCAGTAACCCATTCGCCATCAATATAGGCTGAAATCGAATCTTTTTCAAAATCATGTTCCGTATCACTGTTTTTTTCAGGAACCATATCCAGATGTCCTTGTAAAATAACACCCTTTTTATTTTCCATTCCGGGTGTTGCAGGCTTTCTGATAATAACATTTCCAATATCATCAACAATAGTTTCAAGACCAAGGTTTTTACCCCAGTTTTTCATAAACTCAATAATCTTTTCTTCTTTTTTTGATATATGTGGAATATTACACAAACTTTCAAAGTTCTTCCAAATTCCAGAAGGATATAAACCGCCTAAATTGTTACCCATATTTATTTTTTTTATTGTATGCTGGCCTTTGTAATTAACAGTTCTTACAAGTTACAACATATTGTATCACGTAACAAAAACATATGAATATTTGTTAAATACGTGCAGAATTAAACCTTTTATTCATTGGCAAACATTATTCGGTTAGAGTAATTTTTTGACCGACAGCAATGTCGAAATAGTTATTTTTATATGCTTTCTTAAAACCGTTAATACTTTCATCACAGCTATCATGGCCTGATATGCCAACAATTTTAATTCCATGTTCTTTTATGAAATCAATATTTTTCTGAATATCCTTCATTGTTAATGGATTCCATGGAAGTCTGCCAGTAATTACATATTGATAGATTTTGCTAATGTTTCTTCCCTCAGAAATAGGCAGGTGAAACCCGCCAAGTAAACCATAAATTGGTTCATTAAATAATAATTCTGACCGGAGAATTAATTTTTCTATTGTCTGATGTCCGCAACCTGTGATAATAACTATTCCTTTATTCTTCACGTTTATTGCGAGAGCTTGTTCTCCGATGTCTGTAAAGAACAAAGGACAAGGAATGACCCCAATCGTTGAGACACCTTTAGCTATTTTCATAGGTTCTTCTGAGCAAATTGGATTTAAGCCGGGATACTCTGTTGGTGTTGGAGTATAAACTATCTTCTGCCCAAGGTCAATTTGCTTTTTTGTTAATGAAAAGGTGTTTTTTCCTATCCATTGTTTCCCCCCAACATGATCACTGTGATTATGAGAGATTACAATGATATCAATTTCATCCAAGCTGACTCCTAATTGTTGCATATTTTGTAATAAGGGTGAAGGATGTGAGTTTTGATGATTAAGTCCGACATCAAGTAAAATCGTAGCATCATCGGTTCGAATTAGATAAGATACACCAGCTTCTCCTATTAAATTATCATCCTTAGTAAACCATTCAATTAATGGTATCATTTCGAAGCGTTCCGTGTATCCAATGTTATCAAGTGTTTTTAATTTTCTTTGATCATCGGACCATATTGAGTCAGATTTTTTGATTTGTAACTTAAAGTCCACGTAGAGTTGAACGGCATCACCACCATATCTGTTTACAACTTGAGCAAACAAGGTATCTTCAATTAATGCTTTGTTTAAAGCAGCTAATTCAGTGGGGAGTAACTGTTGGGAATTCTGTTGACTCTTTAATGAAAGAGTAAAAACTGTGAGACATACAATTAATATCGCTTTCTTTTTCATTGTTTATAATTTTGCTGTTAATATCAAGATTTTCTACAAGTTACATTATAATATCCAGTAATAAAAAATGAAAAATATAAAAGAAATCATTTGCCAAAATCCTAATACAAACATATTAGTAAGCCTGCATCTTTTCAGCTTTTAGAAAAATTCTACTTACACTTAGTGGATTTGCTTGCAAAAGAAATCAATAATTGCCAACGGCTATTGAACCGTTTGAAAGTTACTTTCTATGATTTATTTTTATACCGTTTATTATTCAAGTTGTCATATTTGTGAAAAACAAATATGGACTGAATATATAACGGCATTTGTTTACATCCCGAATTTCGGGGAACCATTCTAATCTTCAAAACATCATAATATATGCGACATTTTGAAGAATAATTGGTATTACAAGCAGATTTAGGTGGTTTTTCATTCTG
>DAOUTQ010000190.1 GCA_030668615.1 Bacteroidales bacterium
ATTACTTCTGCATCTGATTTTCCTTTTGGATTGAAATCTGATCCACCTTTACCTCCACCCATAGGTAGAGTTGTTAGTGAATTCTTAAAGATTTGCTCGAATCCTAAGAATTTTAATCCGCTTAAATTAACACTTGGGTGAAAACGTAAACCTCCTTTGTAAGGTCCAATAGCGTTGTTGAACTGTACTCGGTAAGCTAAGTTAACGTTTACTTTTCCATCGTCACCAACCCAAGGCACCTTGAATGTTAAGATTCTGTCTGGCTCAACGATTCTTTCGATAATACCTGCTGCTTCGAATTGAGGATTCTGATTATAAATTTCCTCGATTGATTCTAAAACTTCGCGAACTGCCTGAAGGTACTCTACTTCTCCAGGATGTTTTTGCTCCAACTGAAGCATTAATTTATCTACGTTCATAATATCAAATTTTTATTAAATACATTAAAAAACTACAGCGCTGTTAATTAAATAACAGTGCAAATGTATATTTTAATTTTTACATTGCAAGATATTATACAACACAGTTTGACATGATTTTTGTCACTAAAAATCATGTCTGAACTTGAAGCTTTATAACAACAATTTTCCTTGGAATTGTTTTACGAAAAAACTATAAAAAAGCAACCACGACAATGGTTGCTTTACGTATAAAATTAAATTGAAACATCTATGCTTTAATAATATATTATAACCTTCCAGGCACCTTTATCATTAATAACAAAATCTAATGAATAATTAATTGTTGTAATACCTGTTCTACTTAGAGCCTGGAATTTCACATTCCCCTCAAAAGGATATGCAACTCCCTTAAATCCTATAAAATTACTGCTAGTTTCTTGCATTCCAGTCATCCCATTTAGAAATATATAATTAAAATTATGATTTTTATAACCATCTCTTCTTAACTCAATATCAATAGTACCCGGAATTCCACCATTCAATGCATATATATTTACCTTTTCAATGCTAGTAGATTTATATGTTATATTATATGCAGGACCTTTATACTCTTTTATAAATTCGTTTTCTTCCCAAATACCTTTCAGATCTTCACCATTTGATGCAGAATAATATGTTCCTACTCCGTTCATTTTGCCCTTTTTCCATCCTCCTGTATATGTATTCCCATTTGCCCAAGTATATTTTCCAATTCCGTGAGGTAAACCCATTTTAAATTTACCCTCATACAAATCCTTTCCTTTTGCAATTCCTTTTCCATGTGCAAACCCTTTCTTACATCCTCCCTCATATGAATCATTAATAGGGTGTAATAAAACCCGACAATTTTCTTCGGACTTTTGAGAATATGAGCTTTTACTAATTGATACTATTATTAATACGCTTAATAATAATCTGATTAAAGAAAATGTTTTCATATTCATTTTTTTAGTTTTAATGTTTTTTTAGCTTTTAATATTCAGATTAACAACTATACAAAAACCCTATTAATATATTAAAACTTTATACTTTTATTGGTTTTAAAACAACACCTTTATTGTTTTTCCCGTCAATTTGTACCTGAATAGGGTCATTAAAGCGGATATGCCTAATATATTTATTTTCAAAATGCGGTTTATGACTTCCAAGGAAATCAAGATCATATAATCCATCATTGATATACGGATTAATAGTAAAGTATCCTACTCTGAATGAAGTCAAGTTTTGAAAGAAATGCGTTCCCTGACTCGGATCAATTCTAAAATTCTCAAGACCGGATTCAACAATAACTCTTGCTTGTGAAATATGAGCCCATTTCACGGGTATTCCTAAATTCGGATCAGCAGACCCCCATCTTCCGGGGCCAACCAAGACATAGTTTTTTTGTTCTTCAATAAATTTCTCATTTAACAGACTCATTTCGGCTGCAATTTTCTCGCTCTCCAATGAATTAAATGCATCTGGTTTTATGTAAACAAAATCGTAAATGTCATCTATTTTACCATTTCCTAATGCTGATTCACAATAGATTATTGTTTCTTCTTTGTCAATTTCATCCATATCAAAATTTGTAGATTGATCATTATCTACAATTGGCCTTATTTGTAAAAAATTAAAAACATAGGGTTCTCCTTTTTCAACATTTAAATCAACAGCAAATTCAATTTCAATAGGATTATTCATTTCTTTTTGTCCAACTTCTAACAATGTTTGTAATATTTCAGCCAAAGGAAATGCCTCATATTTAAGCACATTAGCAAATGTTATAACTCGCTTTCCATCGTAAAGCGTACCATCACGCAAAACATTATTCTGAAAATCGTAAGTTGAAGCCGCAAATCGAAAAGATGAATCTTTTTCTGCTGTTTGTATTTCATTTTTCACAAGATTTACTCCATCATCAGTTGAAGGAAAAAACTTTGTTGGACACAACTCTAAAGAATAAAAATACTTTTGAGTATCCTTTAATGCCATATCTGGCGAAGACAGTTGCAGAATTTTTTTAGGATGCTTTGGCGAGAAACGTAAAGAGATTCCTCCATCTACAATTTGTTTTCCTAAACCATATGCGATATTTACGATTCCGTCTTCCGGTTTTTCAGGTTCAATAGGATAAAAATTAATGGATCGTGCCACTCCTGAAATAGTTGGATAAAACTTACTTCCGTATTGCTTTCCGCATACTTCCTGCAATACTATTCCCATTTTTTCCTCATCAATCACATTCGATGTAGCTGCCATATATGCTTTGCTTGCTTTGAAATAAACAGAAGCATAAACACATTTAATGGCATCGGACAACATTTTAATCATTGAAGTGCTATTCGTTATTTTAGGAATCATATATGTAGAATATATTCCGGCAAAAGGCTGATAATGTGAATCTTCCAGCTTTGAAGATGATCGGATAGCAATTGGATTCTGTATGACTGAAATAAAGGCATATAAGTCCTGATAAACTCTGCTGGGTAATTTTGCATCAACGAACTGTTTTACTATTTCTTCATCGCTACTGTCTGACATTCCAATTTTATACAGATCATTTTCTTCCATAAATTCATCAAAAATATCTGTACTCAGAACAACAGTGCGAGGTATTGTTACAATTACTTTTTCGAATTTATTGAAAATTCTATTCTTATTTATGATAGAATTAATAAATGCTAATCCACGCGCTTTACCTCCTATAGATCCATCTCCGATTCTTGAAAAAATTAAATATTCGTCGAAACTGCTTTTATCAAATTTAGCAATAACCCCCCGTCCCTTGCTCATTCGATAACTTGAAATTGCTCTGTATATATATGTTCTTACTTCGGTTAAATTTTTAAAATCACTTACGGGAATATATTTGAATAATTGCGCTATTGGAAAAACAGCTCTGGCATTCAGCCATTTCGATAAATCATTTCTACTTGCATGGTATTCCAGCGATTTCTCAGGAATAGTCAGAATCATATGTTGTAATGATTGCAGATCAGATGCCCTGCCAATTTCTTTTAAAGTATCGGGATCCCGAAATATAAATTCACCAAATGCAAACTGTCTTATGATATAGTTTCTAAGCTCAATTGATAATGTTTTTGAATATTTATGAATAAATCCTACATTCAGTTCATCAGCATACTTTTTATTATCCATATCAGATGATTGAAGAAGTAAAGGCATAAATTCATCATCTTCCTTAACTTTTTTACAAAGTTTAATTCCAGCTAATTTGTCCTTGACTCCCTTTCTTGGATATGTAATATCAGAAATAATACCAAGCATGTTGTACTTGTATTTCTCGTATAATTCCATAGCTTGCTCATAATTTGTCGCTAAAAGAATTTTTGGACGACCACGCATTCGAAGCATTCTTTGGTGCTCATTCAATGCTTCGCGCATATATTCTTTCGATTGCTTAAATATTATTTTATAAATATTTGGTAGGTATGTTGATATATACCGAATTGAGTCTTCAACTAGCAAAATTGTCTGGACACCCACAACTTCTACATCGTACTGAACATTCATCCTGTCCTCTATTAATTTAATAATTGCCAGTAAAATGTCCGCATTACCTAACCAACAGAAAACATAATCAATAGCACTTAAATCTTCTTTCTCAAGTCGAATAGTTACTTCACGGGAAAAATTAGTAAGAACAACGATTGGAATCGCCGGATATATAGATTTTATTTGATTAGCAAAGGTAAAAGTATCTGTATCACCAATTCTTAACATACTAATTACTAAATCGATATTATCATCCTTTAATATTCTGAAAGCTTCTTCTGAAGAATTCGCCATAACAAATATCGGAGGATATCTAAGGTTTAATGCTACATACTCATTAAATATCTGCTCATCAACCCGCCCATCTTCTTCTAACATGAAAGAATCGTAATTACTTGAGATAAGCAATACTTTATGAATTCTCTTCTGCATTAAAAGACTAAACGAAGTGTCGTTAAAATCTAATCTTAAATTATCCTGGTGATTGGTATAAAAACTCATACAATTTCAATTATTAATTATCATTACTCCATGTAATTGCCGAAAATCTTTTTCGCCCATCCATTGTAATCGTTAAAGGCTTTTTAAATTCTACATGTTTAAAGTATTTCGATTCACTAATAACTTTTTGTTTATTTATGATATCCCAAGCTATCCTGTCTTTAATTGATTTATGATCAACAGAGAAGTATCCTACATTCATTGAGGTTACATTGTGAAAAAAATGCGAACCCAAAGAAGCATCTAAATTAAAATCATTCATACTCATTTCTACAATAATTTTAGCATTTGATATCTGAGGCCATGCAACCGGAATGCCAATAAATCTATCTCTTGTTCCCCAACGTCCGGGACCAATTAATATATATTTTTTACTTGCTTCCTGCATTTTTTGATTCATCTCATCAATTTCATCTTTCATCTCCATTGTTTTGGTATTATCAAATTTATCAGGCATAACAAAAATTACATCCTTTATACTTTCAATTTTCCCATTCCCCATTGTTTTTTCAGAATATAATATGAGATGCTCTTTGTCAATTTTATTTACATCTACATGATAATCGTCTTCGTGGCAAACCAATGGTTTTATTTGCAATAAATAAAACGATGCTAATCCGCTTTTATCCTTAGTAAGATCAACTGCAAATTCTATTTCTACAGGCGATCCCAAGGCTTCCTTCACTACATCAAGAATTACGTTTATCGTTTTTGCCAATGGAATATATTCATATTTTAAAATATTAGCAAAATTTACTATTCTTGGCCCATAGGAGTCAAGTCCTGGACTTACTCTGTCATTTTCAGGATCATAAACAGAAGCTAAGTGTTTTAGGGTTCCGTGTTTTTCTGATTCGTCGATATCCAATTTGATTAATCCGGCGTCTTCACCTTCAAGTAAATTAATATCTTCTTTATCAAAATTAACGGCATAAAAATAAACCTGAGAACCTTTGTATAAATCTTTTGTTGA
>DAOUTQ010000119.1 GCA_030668615.1 Bacteroidales bacterium
TAATGACCTGAATGCTAATCGTTAGTAAGGTAATAACTATAGATAATATCATAATACAAAAAAGTTGAGAATAATTATCGGCTTGCTTATAGTAGGAAGGATCTGCTTTCCCAGATAAAATACCAAAAGGAATAGCTGTAAGATTAGCTATAAATATAAGTACAAAATACTCTTTAGCTAATTTAGCATATATTTGATACGATGTTGCCCCTAACACTTTACGAATACCTATTTCTTTAACTTTGCGTTTGCTGCTAAATGAAACCAAAGCAAATAAACCAGGTACTTATTAATTTAGTAAAAAATGCAGTTGAAGTCATTCAACATGAAATAGGCTCCATAATTATAAATGCAAATATTAGCGAAGGCAAACTGAATCTTTCCATATCCGATAACGGAGAAGGAATTCCTGAAGAAGTTTTATCTGAAGTATTCATTCCGTTTTTTACTACCAGAAAAGAAGGCTCCGGTATAGGTTTAAGTATTTCTCGACAAATTATTAGAACCCATGAAGGTGAATTAAGAATTAATTCAAAACAGAAAAATGGAACAAGAAGTGAAATGCTTTTCCCAATGGTTAATTCGTTAACTTAGCTAAAAATATAACTAATCGATATTTGTTAAATATAATCCTACCGGGTTAACAAAACCAATCAATTTGACAGACATAAAAAACAATCATCTCACCGGGCAGTGCCCTTTATGCGAACATATGGGTATAACTTTTTATAAAAGTAAAAAACAACACTTTTATGCTTGCAACAATTGCTTAGGTATTTATGTTAGACATGATTTAAGACCATCAAAATCAGTAGAAAAAGCAAGATACGAAGAACACAATAATGATGTTGAAGATAAACGCTATCAGAATTTTGTTCAGCCAATTGTAAACGAGGTAATTAATAATCAAGAAGCACAACAATCCGGACTCGACTATGGGGCAGGAACAGGACCTGTTATCTCAAATATCTTGCACCAAAAAGGATATAATATTGAATTATTCGATCCTTTTTTTCATCCACACTCTAAGGCATTAAGTAAAAAATATGATTATATAATTTGTTGTGAAGTCGTTGAGCATTTTTATAAGCCGTACACTGAATTTGAAAAATTAAGAAAACTACTAAAACCAGGTGGTAAAGTTTATATCATGACAGACATTTACAATGATTCTATTGATTTTAAAAAATGGTATTATAAAAACGACATAACCCATGTTTTTATATACCGTAAAGAGACTTTGAAATGGATTAAGGAAAATATAAATTTTATAAATCTTAAAATTGAAAATCGGCTGATTGTATTTAGCGCTTAAAGTAATGTGTATTAAAAAAATCTGACTTCCAGTTTCATTAATAAAATTCTTGAGGCGATTTATGAAAGTAACTTGCTAAAATTATAAGATTTTAAAAAACGTTTTGATTTCAGTTTAACTCATTTTTTCTCATTAAAGGAAATTCGCTTGTTGAATTATCTAAATCTTCATAAATTCGCAAAGATTTTTTCATTTAAAAATAAACATTATGTTTTCAGGTATAGTTGAAGAAGCAGCCAAGGTTGTAAAACTCGAAAAAGATAAAGGGAATCTGCATATTACCATGCATTGTTCTTTTGCAGACGAATTAAAAATAGATCAAAGTATTGCTCATAATGGAGTATGCTTAACAGTTGTTAAAATTGATAAAGAAAATAAAACATTTACAGTAACAGCTATTCAAGAAACTCTTGATAAATCAAATCTTGGTTTATTGCAGATTAACGACAAGGTAAATCTTGAGCGTAGCATGAAAATCGACAGTTTATTAGACGGTCACATGGTACAAGGTCACGTCGATCAGACAGCTACTTGCACAAATGTTCGTGAAGCTGATGGAAGCTGGTATTATACATTCGAATATGATCCTTCACTGGAAGATTATATTACTGTTGAGAAAGGTTCTGTTTCAGTTAATGGCGTTAGTTTAACTGTGGTTAACTCAAAAGATAAATCTTTCGAAGTGGCTATTATTCCTTTTACCTATGATCTAACAAATTTTCATGAATTTAAAAAAGGAACAGTTGTAAATATCGAATTCGATATTATAGGAAAGTATGTTGCACGAATTGTGAGACAGCAATTGAACAAATAAGACACAACCATGATATACGAAAAAGCCTCATATATTATGGGGCTTTTTTCTTATATAACAGTTTCTGTTTTTTGAGTTGTAAGGATCAAAAGGGAAGAACATCAAAAAATTAATTAAGTGATAAAATTTTGATTGCATTTTATTGCACATAAGCCTATCTTTGTAGGCTTTAAAATATTGTAGTCCATAAAAATATAGATATTCAATGAGTAAAAAATTTACTACATATCAACAGTTAGATTTATCGCAAGTAAACAAGGATGTACTTGCACGTTGGGATAAGAATGATACATTTCATAAAAGTATAACTACACGTGAAGGTAAACCTACCTTTGTTTTTTACGAAGGGCCACCTTCAGCGAATGGAATGCCTGGAATTCACCACGTTATGGCTCGTGCTATAAAAGATATTTTTTGTCGTTATAAAACGATGAAAGGATTTCTTGTAAAACGCAAAGCGGGTTGGGATACTCATGGATTGCCTGTAGAATTAGCAGTAGAAAAAGCTTTAGGAATAACTAAAGAAGATATTGGAAAGAAAATTTCTGTTGATGAATACAATGAAACCTGTAAAAAGGAAGTAATGAAATATACCGATGTGTGGGAAGATTTAACACATAAGATGGGATATTGGGTTAATATGGACGATCCATACATTACTTATGATAACAGATACATTGAAACATTGTGGTGGCTTATAAAACAGCTTTTCGAAAAAGATTTGCTTTATAAAGGCTATACCATTCAGCCATATTCTCCAGCTGCAGGAACAGGTTTAAGTACACACGAATTAAATCAGCCGGGATGTTACAAAGATGTAAAAGACACTACTTGTGTTGCTCAGTTTAAAGTGATTAAAAATCAGAAATCAGAACTTTTGTTTAATAATACAGATACTGATGTTTACTTTTTAGCATGGACAACAACACCTTGGACATTACCTTCGAATACAGCTTTAGCTGTTGGGGCAAAAATAAATTATGTTCGAGTTAGAACTTTTAACCAATACACCGGCGAGCCAATAACGGTGGTTTTAGCCAAAGATTTATTCAATGCACATTTCGATAAAAAAGCAGAAGAAATAAGTCTTGAAGATTATAATGTTGGCGACAAAAAAGTTCCGTTTAAGGTTCTTGATACTTTTACAGGAAAAGATATTGAAGGAATAAACTACGAACAATTAATTGATTGGGTTAAACCGGAAGGTGATGCTTTTAGAGTAATTACTGGTGATTTTGTAACTATAGAAGATGGAACAGGAATCGTTCATGTTGCTCCAACTTTTGGTGCAGATGATGATCGTGTTGCAAAGCAAAATAATATATCTCCATTGGTTGTTTATGATAAAGAAGATACGATGCAACCATTAGTTAACAAACAAGGTAAAATGTATCCAATCGAAGATTTAAATCCTGAGTTTGTTGCTAAAAATGTAAATCAAGAAACGTACAAGCCTTTTGCGAGCAGATTTGTTAAGAATGAATATGACGAATCGCTTACTGAAAATGATGCAACACTTGATGTTGATATAGCCGTAATGCTTAAAAAAGAAAATAACGCATTCAAGATTGAAAAACACGTTCACAATTATCCACACTGTTGGAGAACCGACAAGCCTATTTTATACTATCCTTTAGATTCGTGGTTTATTAAAACTACTGCAATCAAGGATCGTATGATTGAATTAAACAAAACCATTAACTGGAAACCAGAATCTACTGGAACAGGTCGTTTTGGGAAATGGTTAGAGAACTTACAAGACTGGAATTTATCTCGTTCACGCTACTGGGGAACTCCTTTACCAATATGGGTTTCAGAAGATCGAACTGAAAAGAAATGTATTGGTTCTGTTGAAGAGCTTTATGGTGAAATAGAAAAGTCGGTTAAAGCAGGATTTATGGATAAGAATCCATATGCTGAATTTGTCGTTGGAGATAACTCAAAAGATAATTACGAAAAAATAGATTTACACAGACCGTATGTTGATGGAATTTATTTAGTTTCTGATAGCGGCAAGAAAATGACTCGTGAATTAGACCTTATTGATGTTTGGTTCGATTCCGGTGCAATGCCATATGCGCAATTACATTATCCATTCGAAAATAAAGAAGGATTTGATCAGGTTTATCCTGCCGATTTTATTGCCGAAGGAGTTGACCAAACTCGTGGATGGTTCTTTACATTGCATGCAATTGCAACTATGTTATTCGACTCTGTAGCGTTTAAAAATATCATCTCGAATGGTTTAGTTTTAGACAAAACCGGAGCTAAAATGTCGAAGCGTTTAGGAAATGCTGTTGATCCATTCGAAACAATCGAGAAAAATGGTTCTGATCCTTTACGTTGGTACATGATTACAAATGCTCAACCTTGGGATAATCTGAAATTTGACGCAAATGGAATCGACGAAGTAAAACGTAAGTTCTTTGGAACACTTTACAATACATATTCGTTTTTTGCACTTTATGCAAATGTTGATGGATTTAAATTTGCTGAAAAAGAAATTCCTGTTAACGAGCGTCCAGAAATTGACCGTTGGATAATATCATTACTCAACTCGCTTGTTAAGGAAGTTGAGAGCGACTATGAAAATTACGAACCAACACGTGCCGGACGTGCAATTCAAGAATTTGTTTCCGAGAATTTAAGCAACTGGTATGTTAGGTTGAATCGTAAACGATATTGGGGTGGAGAATATTCGAAAGACAAAATTGCTGCTTACCAAACACTTTATACTTGTTTGGAAACTATTTCAAGATTAATGGCTCCAATTTCTCCATTCTTTGCCGATCAGTTATTTACTGATTTAAATGCTATTTCTAAAAAAGATCTTACAGAGTCTGTACATATTGCTGATTTCCCAAAATATGACGAAAGTTATATCGATACTGATTTGGAAGAACAAATGGATATTGCTCAACGAATTTCATCAATGATTCTTGCTTTACGTAGAAAAGTAAGCATTAAAGTTCGTCAACCATTAAGCAAAATAATGATTCCTATTTTGGACAAATCATTACAGGCAAAATTCGAAGCTGTTCGTAATTTGGTATTGGGAGAAGTTAATGTAAAAGAAGTTGAATATATTACTGATACAACTGGTGTATTAGTCAAAAAAATCAAACCAAACTTTAAAACATTAGGTCCAAAGCATGGTAAATTGATGAAACAAATTTCTCAAGCTGTTACTCAAATGACACAAGAAGATATTGTTGCTTTCGAACGCAATGAAAAGTATGAATTAAACGTTGATACAGAAAAGATCAATCTGGAACTGGAAGATGTTGAAATAACATCGGAAGATATTCCTGGATGGTTAGTTGCAAACGATGGTAAATTAACCATTGCTTTAGATATAAATGTAACTGACGAATTAAGAGAAGAGGGTATTGCAAGAGAATTTATTAATCGCATTCAAAACATAAGAAAAGATAGTAATTTTGATGTGACTGATAAAATTGAAATTCAGATTCAGAAACATGCTTTAATTAATAAAGCAATTGAAAAATATGCTGATTATATTAGTACTCAAACTTTAGCAAAATCGGTTAATTTAGTTGATAATTTTGAGCAAAATTCAGTACATTTGGTAGAAATTGACGAAGAAATAAAAACAAATATTAAAGTTGATAAGATATAATAGCAATTTCTTTTTTAAATTAAAAAATTTGCTATCTTTAGAACAATATAAAATAATTGAATTATGGCGGAAAAGACCAGATACACAGACGAAGAGTTGATGGAATTCAAAGAAATAATCAATCAAAAGCTTGAAAAAGCAATTGGAGATTTTGATGTTTTGAAAAAAACCATTACTCATAGCGAAAGCAACGATACCGAAGATACTTCGCCTACTTTTAAAGTTTTAGAAGAAGGTGCTGCTACACTTTCAAAAGAAGAAGCAGGAAGATTAGCTCAGCGTCAGCAAAAATTTATTCAGCATTTGCAAGGGGCGCTTATTCGTATTGAGAATAAAACCTATGGAATTTGCCGAGAAACGGGCAAATTAATTTCTAAAGAGAGACTTCGTGCGGTACCGCATGCAACTCTTAGCATTGAAGCAAAACAAAATCAGAGGTAATACGTTTTTAACATATTTTATGAAATGATTGAGTCGAAACGATTCAATCATTTTTTTTTATTCGACTCTTTTTAATAGTTTTATGCCCAAATTAAAATGAAGATAATGAAATCAATTACAACAAAGTCTGTACTAATTATAATACTGATATTAATTCTTGATCAAACCTTGAAGATATGGATTAAAACGCATATGGTTTTAGGTCAGGAATACAAAATTTTAGGTGATTGGTTTATCATTCATTTTACAGAAAATAACGGAATGGCTTTCGGGTTAGAATTCTGGGGTAAAAACGGCAAAATATTCCTTACATTATTCCGCATTATTGCTGTTGTTGGTATTGGATGGTACTTAAGAACTCTTATTAAACAGGGAGCTCCTAAAATGGTAGTAATTAGCATTTCTTTTATCATGGCAGGCGCTATAGGCAATATTCTTGATAGTGTATTTTATGGAATTATTTTTGACGAAAGCTTTTATCAGGTCGCTAATTTTATGGCTAAAGATGGTGGTTACGCTAGCCTATTACAAGGAAGAGTAGTAGATATGTTTTATTTCCCTATACTAAAAGGACATTATCCTGGCTGGTTTCCATTCTGGGCCAATCAACAATTTATCTTTTTCAGGCCTGTTTTTAATTTAGCCGATTCTGCAATTACAATTGGTGTAGCATACATTCTCATATTTGAAAGATCTTTCTTTAAACACATGAGTTAAAAATCCGTTTGCTGACCAAAGAAAGATTTTCGATATTCATAAAAATATCGTTTCTTTATTCTAAATTATAAATTCGGTAAACATGTATCATATTATTGTACCCATTGATTTTTCTCCTGAGTCTTTACACGGTTTAGAACTAGCTATTCTTTTTTCAGGAAATATTGAGAGCAAAATCCATATGGTTTATGTTCAGAAAAAAAGCATGGATTATAATCCAGGATCAAAAGAACAGGAACATCGCTTTGCCAAAGAAGAATTCGCAAAAATAAAAGAGAAATACAAATCCCTGTTATCTCAAAATATAAAATTAGATCATATCATTAAGTCGGGCAGAATATATCGTGAAATTGTAAATCAAGCTGAATCTTTTAAAGAATCCTTTATTATAACATCAACACATGGTGCTTCGGGATTTGAGAAATTCTTTATAGGCAGTAATGCTTTTAAAATAATATCGGCAACTAGCAAACCTGTTGTAACTATAAGAGGAGGCGAATTACCGGAAAAAATATCTAAAATTGTTCTTCCTCTAGACATTACCACAGATACAAGACAAAAATTGCCGTTTACAGCAGAGTTGGCGCAATTATTTGATGCAGAGATACATGTTGTAACGTTTACATCATTGCAAACAGAAGATATAACTAAAAAATTAAGCTCTTACTCAAATCAGGTTTGTGATTATCTTGAGAAACGCAAAATTAAATACATTTCTGATTCCTTAACGGGGTCAGATCTGATTGAATTAATCCTAAATTATTCGAATATGATAAAAGCAGATTTGATATCTATTATGACAGAACAGGTATCAGATGCTAATTATATTATGGGAACAGCGGCCCAACAAATTTTAAACAGATCAAAGATTCCGGTTTTAAATATAAACCCAAAAGAACTTCACGTTTAACTTCTTTAATAACCTGTGTTCGACATAAGAAGTTAGCTAAAATCTATAATATTAATAGCTTGTAGAAGGAAATGTTTGGGTATCAAGATTCAAAACTTTTGAAAAAATTTATCCTGATACTTGAATCTTACTACTTAATACCACGCAGCAGCACCCTCTACTAAGCCCTCATATTTAGATTGTTAGGAAATTGAATTGTGTCGAACTGAGGTTTCATATTAAAACAATTAATTTTTATATGTAACAATAAAGCAATCTGGATATTTTTTTGATATTGTTTCTTTCAATTTTTTAAGGTAAGTTTCATCTATTGAGCTTCCTAAAATAACTCTGTAAACGTTCGTTTTGTTAATCACAGCAATCTGAATATAAACATCTGCTTTGTATTCTATTTTTAGCTGTTCTGCAATTTTAAAAACATTCTCATCGTCCTTATAACTACCAATCTGCACTCCTTTACCTTTTGGTTTTTCAATACTAACATCAATTTTATAGTATTTTTCTGAAGATTCGGCAACTTTTATATATGGCTTTTTATCAGGCAAATTATCTGTTGATGCAATAAGTTCTATTTCAACTTTTACAATTCCTTTTTCAACAAAACCAAGATCACGTGCTGCAGATTTTGAAAGATCAATAATCCTATTATCTACAAAAGGACCTCTATCATTAATACGAACAACAACATATTTTTTATTTTCAATGTTTGTTACTTTTACAATACTTCCAAATGGCAATTTTTGGTGAGCAGCTGTTTTTTTTGCATGGTAATATATTTCCCCATTGGCCGTTTTTCGTCCCTCGAATTTATCGGCATAAAAACTGGCAATCCCCGTTTCCTTATATTTTTGTTGTGCTTGTACAAATCCCATTAAAAGGATTGCCATAAATAATAAACCTACTTTCCTAAATAAATTAAATCTCTTTTTCATTTTCCATGCTTTTAGAATGATCTAATTCCCAATATCTATCTTCCTCATCTAATTCTTCATCATCTTCAAATTCCCAACTATATCTTTTAGTAGGTGGACCTTGATTTTTATAATACAACGCCAAAATAGCTCCTGCAATTGCCCCCATCAAATGCGACTCCCATGAAATGTGAGGCTGTATAGGAAGTACTCCCCAGATCATACTTCCATAAAGAAATATTACCAATAATGAGATTGCCATAAGCTTTACATTTTTTCGAACTACCCCACTAAAAAATAAAAAAGAGGCAAAACTGTATACAAGTCCACTTGCACCAATATGATATGCATGGCGAGCTCCAAACCAAATCCATATGTTAGCAATCAGATAACTTAAAATGAACACTTTTAATGCTATTTTATTGTAAAAATAAAAAAGACCTGTACCCAAAATTAAAAGAGGAATACTATTAGCTATTAAATGCTGAATATCAGAATGGATTAAAGGTGCGGTAAGAATTCCAATCAGTCCTTTAGCCTTTAGTGGGAAAATTCCTAAAAACGCTAAATCAGTTTCTAATAAAATTTCTGATATCTTTATTGTCCATATAATAATAATGAACAATACTGGAAAAACAAGGCTATAAAGAAATCTTTTTTGTTCCTCTTTCACATTTACAATTGTTTAAAATATAAATATCCTAATTTTTAATGATAAAAAAAACCGATCAGAAATCTGACCGGTTTTTGTGTGCTTGAAGAACAAGTTATTTTACAATTATCTTTCGATTCAATAAAATACCCTTTTCATTTTCAATAGAAAGAAAATAGATTCCTGATGTCTTATCTGAAATATCAATTTGCTGTATATTCTCTCTTCCTGTTACCACATTAGTATAAATTACAGATCCCATCAAATTATAAACCTTTATTACAATCTGTTTGTTTTCCAATTCAGGAATTTCAAGATTAAAAATTCCGTTCGAAGGATTCGGATACACTTTTAATTCTTGAATTTTAGATTTTGTTATAATTGCAGTATTTATGTAATTATAAATTTCGGCCTTCCACCCACTTCCAATCACTGAATCATCAGATTTATAAACAAATGTTAAAGCTCCTTCAGAATTAGATGACTCAACCAATCCAGGAGAAACTGTTCCGCAAAATTCGCCAATAAGAGGGTCGCTTACCGAAGTTCCATTATAAATTCGTAATTCATCATAATCACAAGAAGAATGCGATTCAATATCAAAGTCAATAAAGTTTACAATTAATTTTGTATTGGATTTTTCAGGAACAAATGTTATAGTATAATTTTCATTATTTGAATAATTTCCTTCTTTTCCTCCAGAATCATAAAAATATGCTTTTTCTGTCTTTATTATTTGAGTTCCTGCTTGGGATACCAAAAAATCAGGGTAAGGACCAGTAAGTAACTCGATTGATTTCGAATCTTTGTAAAAGTCATATAAACTTTCTTTTACAGTAAAATCAATACCTACTAAAACTTCTCGTTCTTCGGCTTCATTAAGCATAACTTCAAATTTTGCAAAAACTGATTCCTGAGGATTAATGGGAGACAATACTGTTTTACCCGTATTTACAACAGTTAACAATGAGCTACCAGTTATTTTGTCAACAGTGGCTGCAAGACCTGGTGTTATTGCACTTCCTTCATTTTTGACTTTTAGTTTCAGAAATGCTGTTTCGCCCGGATCTAAAAATCCATCATTATTGTAATTACTATCATCAACTAAAAGTTCTTCTATTTTTATTATAGGTGCATTTACAGTTACACTTATGTTCGATTCCCATGTATATTCTAGTGCTTCTGAATTTTCCCCAACAATCGTTAAGTTAAATTTTATTATATGCTGATCTTCTATTCTATCCTTAATATTTATTGTAAATGCAGACACAACTTCAGCAGTTTCAGTTTTTAGAATAGTACCATAATTTTCAGTTGCATCAGAAATTACAAGGTTTGTATCTGCTGTAGTCAATGTTGCATTTACTTCATATGCATCAAACTCATCTGAGACATTTTTCAATATAATATCTAAATTTATAGTTTCTCCATAATCAGCTTCTGTATTTGCATTTTCTGCTTTATCATCTAATGTATAATCATTTAGTACAACGTAAGGTGTTGTTGATGGAATAACTGCAATTTCATCAATTATTGGTTGTCGATTTTGTTTTGTTATCACTATATCAAGATTTCCTACTTCACTTAATTCTTCAAATGTTAATTCAACAATTCCGGAAGCATCAACCA